>JBKKAT010000745.1:0-4422 GCA_046714535.1 Acidobacteriota bacterium
GTTCTGCCAGGCATGTCATTGCCAAGCACACCAAAAGGAAAGGGGGTTCCGCCCAGCTCATGAATATTATTTACCGCGTTGGCTGCTCCTCCCGGTCCGATTTGCGAAGCTTCATAATTCACAACAAAGACGGGAGCTTCTCGCGAGAAACGGTGAACCGTGCCGTACACATATTCATCCGCGATTAGGTCGCCGTAGACTCCGACCCTTTTGCCGCGCAAAGAGGGAAGATAGTTGAGCAAATCTTTCATGATTCCGGGTTTTCCAAACGGCTTCTTAGTACGCGAGCCGGCATTCCAACGACGATGGAGAAGGGGGGAATATCGGAGTTCACCACGGCGCCGGCCGCGAATACGGAATCGCTTCCGATCCTGGTCCCATCCAGGATGATCACTCCTGCTCCAAACCAGCAGTTATCTTCAATAAAAATTCCACCGCGACTCAAAGAAGGTTGTTGAATGATCGGAACATCGGTGCGGGAAAAATCGTGATTTCCTCCTCCCACAAAGTAAACGTAGGAGGCGACGAGTGTATTTTTCCCGAGCTCCACGGCGCTTTCGGAATGCACGAGAGAATTCTGCGCGATGTTGGTTCCGGATCCCAGTTTGATGTAACCTCCTTTGCAGCTGAGGATGTTGTTGCGGCTCAATACGCAATTGTCTCCCAGCTCAATTCCGCGCAGGTCCTCTCCTTTTGCATCCAGCACGCAATTTTCATCGATGATACAGTTCTCACCGATTTTGATTTTGTGCGGATGGCGGATTGTGATGTTCCTGCCAAAAGTTACGTTTCGTCCGATCTTTCCAAACACCATGGGATAAAAAAGCTTACGCAAAAAATAGCCGATGGCGCCGGTGCGGGAATTGCACAGCATCATTACAAATTCGTATTTCAGCAGAATCCACCAGGAACGCACCCCAATCTGCATGTCCATATACTTCTGGACGGGTGTTTTTGCGGTCGTCGTCAGCTGCGATTGAAAATCTGTGTAAGGACGGGCAATAGGCGTTTCGGCTACCTTGTCACTCATTTGTTAACAAAAGATAACGAAGAGAACGAAGAGTAAAAATCTTAGTTTCCTTTGTTAGCTTCTGTTCAAAATTAGCGAGCGTTGTGCGAAATCTGATGGACCGCTTTGGCGCCGGTGTTATTGATGCGGTTACTCAGGCCGTTTGGTTCTTTATACGAGATCATGCAACAGCCGATGCACCCTCTCCAGATACCAGCCTGCTGAAGCTGTTTCCGAAACGCTTTGTATTTTTCGCCATTCCAGATTTCCATCAATGAATTTTTGCGAATATTCCCCATGTTATAGCTGTAGCACGGGAATACATCGCCATAAGGTCCGATGTGCATCGTAGACCAGACAACGCGGCAAGTAAAATGCTCCAGGTCGGGAGTGTTCTGATAATGATCCACGATATCATCCAGCGGCATGATCGGATTGAAACGCACTTTCGTGATCGAATGTGCTTTGGATCGCGCCGTCAATTCTTCGCAGACCTCCCGCAACAGTTTTCCATCAATAGGGCGAACCGGCGCAGGAACTTTCATGTGCGCACGCGCATCCCCGACGCCTTCAATGCCGTAAGAGGAGGGTTGATTGTTCACCACCTGATACGAAACCATATCCACACCGTTCTCTTCGGCAAGCTTGAAAATGTCAACAAGGCTGTTGATGTTTTCATCTGTGATGACGACCTTCAAATCGATGATGGGATATTTTTTCTTTTGTTTCCTCTTCTCTTCACCGAGCGTATGAATGGTTCGCACCGTCTTTTTGTATGCGCCCTTGATTTTGACGATGTGATCGTGAAATTCTTCGGGACCTTCAATGGAAACTCCCACGGACATCAACCCGCTTCCGAGTAGATTTGAGGCGCCCATGGAAATGACTTCGGCAAGTTTCTGGTCGTTCAGTACTGTTCCATTCGTGACGAAGTGCCCCTTGTGTTTGCGATTGATGTGCCGCATGATGTCCATGAAGTCGTAACGGGCGGTGGGTTCGCCGCCTGTTATGGTAACGACGGAGAATCGCGGGAGTGAGTCGACAACCGACTGGATTTCCTTCAGGGTCAACACCTGCGGTTGCATCTTCTTGGCGCGTTCGATATTTTCCGGGCTTACTACCATGCAGAATTCACAACGAAGGTTGCAGAAATGCGTGACCACGATGGCGACTCGAAGGGGCGGAAAAGCCCGTCCCTGCTTGTCGAACTTCTGCGGGAGCGTCGTATACGCGCGTGTAAGGTCCCGGTACATTGTGCCAAAATTCATTATTGATTCCCGCCTGTGGAAACTTGCTATTATAACACGGTGACAAGAAACAGGCTCGTCAGCATCGTCACACCGAGCTACAATCAGGCGGCTTACCTCGAAGAAACAATTCAGTCCGTACTCGATCAGACTTATGAGAACGTGGAGTACATCATCATTGATGGCGGCTCGACGGACAGTTCGCAGGAAATCATACGCCAATACGAGAATAAGCTCAAATACTGGCAAAGCAAGAAAGATAAAGGTTTTGCGGATGCCATTAATCAGGGATGGATGCGAGCTACCGGCGATATTTTGGCCTATCTGAATTCTGACGATCTTCTGGAGAAGGACACCGTGCAGAAAGCGGTTCAAGCGTTTCTGGATTCACCGGACACCGATATCGTTTATGGCGACACAACCATGATTAATGAAACGGGAAAGCCGTTGCGCCTATTTCAGAGCGAACCATTCGATCTTGGCGCTGTGTTTAAAACGTGGTTCGATCCGATTCGCCAGCCATCCGCTTTTATCCGCAAGTCGGTGAAGGATGAGTTTGGTGGAATGGATGAGAGTTATCAATTCTGCGCAGACTTTGAATACTGGATCCGAATTGCCGGCGGCGGCTCCCGTTTCCTTTACGTTCCTGATGTACTTTCGAAGTCAAGGGAGCATGCTGCTGCAAAATCGATGAGCCAACAGGATGTGCAGGCGGAAGAGCTCATCCGCATCTTCGAAAAATTCCGCAACACTCCGGTGTTTCTAAATTCGGGCGTCTCTGAAAAAGAAGCATTACAAGGACTCTATCGCGTGACCCGTGAGCAGTTTATTAGTTCCGGCCATAAATGGGATGCACTCCAATCGCATCTAAAATACAGCGCGCATGCGTATTCATTCTTCGAGCGCCCTTACAGAATTCTCCGGTTTATCGCGCGTTTGTTGCTATCTTAGCGTCTTTTGCGCCTTTGCGTTGAAATAGGATCACGTATAATATTAGCCTCTATGAATTCAACGATGGCGAAACGGAGTGAAATGGTTTTCATTCCAGGACCGGAAGGAGAACTGGAAGGGATTTTTTCCTACGTTTCCAAAAAGGTCACGCATCTGGCCGTACTCTGCCATCCTCATCCTTTGTATGGCGGAACGATGCATAACAAAGTGATTTATTCGATGGCGATGGCGCTCAATCAGATCGGTTATGCAACGGTGCGGTTCAACTTTAGAGGTGTCGGTCGCTCGAGCGGAGCATTTAATCATGGCATCGGCGAGCAACGGGATGTGGAAGCGGTGCTCGACCATTTCCATCATCTTTATCCGGAAGCGGTGCTTGTGGTCGGCGGATTTTCTTTCGGATCAAAAGTCGGTTTACTGGCCGCCTCGCGTGACGAAAGGGTTTCTGCGGTGATTGGCACAGGGGTGACGGTGGATGTTGCCGACTTTAGTTTTCTTTTTGATTACGAAAAGCCAAAGTTGATGATTCAAGGAAGCAACGATCAGTACGGATCGCTCAGCAGCATTCAGGAATGGTTCATCAAGCTACCAGAGCCGAAGAAGCTCGTGATCATTGACGGGGCCGTGCATTTGTTCGATGGAAAACTCGCCGAGCTGAAAAACGCCATCATCACCGAGTTTCCTGCATTAACTCAACTCGCCGCACTCACTTCTCAGCACTCTCAATAAACCATTCGATGTGCTTTTCCAGCACTGTCATCGGCATGGAGCCACTCTCCAGAACGGCGGCATGAAATTTTCGGACATCATATTTTTTCTGGAGCGCCTGTCTGGCTTTTTCCCGTAGAGCGCGAATTTTGAAAGCTCCCATCTTATAGCCGAGAGCCTGTCCCGGAATGTCGCAACAATAACGCAACGACTCGGTGTGGATTTGTGTTTCCGATTCGAGCAGGTTTGCCCTCATGAATTGAATTGCTTTTTCCCGCGGCCAATCAAAGTAATTCATTCCGGTATCCACAACGAGCCGTACCGTCAAAAACATTTCTGCCGTCAACCGGCCGTAAAGCTCGTAAGGGTCCTGGTACATTCCCATTTCCTCCGCAAGGCCCGAGGAATATTCGGCCCAACCATCGACAATTGCCGTCTGTCCCCCTTCCCGCCGGATCGCAGGTAGTGATTCGTTATCCGATTGAGGACTCAATTGAAAATGATGCC
>JBKKAT010000746.1:0-4774 GCA_046714535.1 Acidobacteriota bacterium
GCGCCGGACCGCGCGCGATCAAGCGGAGAAACTCTATCAGGCGATTCAGGCAACCAAGATTATGGCTCCGCCAACCGATTGTTTATCACCCATCGGTGAGAAGGCGATCCTTGCAGGACTCTATAAACAGATTCGCGGCGATTTTTACACTGCGACCACGCGACCACCTGCGGTGTATCGCGGGAATCCATTTGTCATTGAAGCGGGTCTTGCTTTCGGCACAGGAAATGGCGGAAACAACGGTGCCGCGCGCAAGATCGCACTGGCTGAAGGAGAGACGCATGAAGGGGAGAGCGAGCTCGCTCGCGTGATTCGTTATGCGAATCGCGTGCCGCTTCTCTATCAGCAATCCGCTTGCAGCGCGTACAAGGCGGTTCTTGAAACGGCCTGGAAAAATTACGGTATCGGGCAATCCCGTGGAGCGCTTCCCCAGGGTCCCCTGGTTGTGTTTATTCACATGGCTTCCGTTTGGGTTCCTTTTACGAGTGAATCCAAAGAAGCGATTGCTGACTATGATGAAATCCGAAAAGAGATCCGGCTTGCTTTGCAAGAATGCGGACGCCGTCTTGCAACTTATGTCCGCAAAAGGGCTCACGCGAAAAGCGAATTCGAACGGCGAAACATTTTTGCTCTGTATATTGAAGAGGTGGCGCAGGCTTGCACGCGTTTGAAGCAGGGGAAAATCGAACCCGAAAGACTCAAGAAACAATTGATGAAAATTGCCGTCACAAAAACCGGCGGTGAAAAGGTGGATGAATTGTTGAAAAAAGGGAAGGAACCACCTGCCGAAGAATTGCCGCATTCGATCGTCGTAACACCGGATGGTGTGGAAGGAGATGTGCCCCAGGTATACAGCGAAGAAGACGTAAAGAAACGAGGAAATACACCGGATAGCGAAGATGGCCAAATGAAATTAGGGTGGTAGCAGAGGCGTAATCAATATGAAGAAAAAAGTTAAAAAGAAGGATGTAGAGAGCCGGTTGGTTTCGGTCGCCGATGAAGTTGTACTTGCTGCAAAAACGAACCGCAGCCCTTCTATTCACATACCAACGCGATCGCTATCGAATGTGAATTTCAATACGAAGAAAGGAATCATTGAAATGGGAACAGCCAAACAGGAACGGTCCTTTTTCAATGTGGGCATGGCGAAAAAATTCATGCAGACCGTTCTCGTTGCGGATGCGCTTGCAGAATTGCAGCGGCAGGATTTAACGACCTCTCTTCGTGAAATCTACTATCGAACGAAACACACGATCCAGGATTCCCATGAAAATACTTTCGATTCACAAGGAGAATCGGATCCGATCATCGAAGATCTGGAAGTGGCTCTCGATTCATTGCGGGAAGAGCTTCACGTCCGCGCAGAAAATACGGGAACCATCGTTGGTCCCGTCGTTCTTGTGGATGATGGAGACACCATTGATTGCACACGGCTCGGGAAAGGGGGATACTCCGTTCCATCGATCGTAGAGCCGGAATACATTGAAATCAAGAAATGCACAGCTGACTTTGTGCTGCTGGTGGAAAAGGGAACTCAGTGGAACCGTTTATCGGAAGACAAATTCTGGAAGAAACATAATTGCGTTTTGCTTACAGGAAATGGGCAACCTCCGCGTGGCGTGCGCCGTCTTGCCAGACGTTTGAATGATGAATGGAAGCTGCCTGTGCTCGTGCTGGTGGATAACGATCCATGGGGGTATTACATCTATTCGGTAATCAAGCAAGGTTCCATCAGTCTTGCATACGAGTCGCAAAGGATGGCTGTGCCTGAAGCAAAATTCATCGGATTGTCGAGTCAAGACCCTGAAGAGTTCGGGTTACCGCGAACGGTAGGCATCAAACTCAATGATAAGGACGTTGCCCGCGCGCGTGAGATCCTGAATTATCCATGGTTTCAAAAGAAAGTGTGGCAATCCGAGATCAAAAGAATGCTCGCTACCGGCCTGAAATACGAGCTGGATGCGCTGGCAAATAAAGATTTCCGCTTCCTGACGACTACTTATTTACCGAAGAAACTGAAAAGCAAACACTGGCTCGACTAGATTGAACGGCTTTATACTGTTCAACTCTTAATCCCACAAAGGCGTGACTGCTGCTGAAGTACAGGATTGAAGTTAAAATAGCCAGCTATTATAATAGCGTTATGGAGAGGAGATCATGAAAGTTGCAAATACAGTAGATCTGAAGAACAAGACGAACGAGCTGCTTCGGCAGGTCAGGAAAGGAAACGCGGTGATCATCACCTACCGTGGCAAGCCGGCTGCGTCTCTTGTGCCGCTCAATGAGGACGATCTGGAAGACTTCATTCTTGAGCACAGTCCGAAGGTGAAAAAAATGATTGAGAAAGCCGAAGCGGATCACAAGGCCGGTCGTTTAGTCCCATTCGGCACTTACCTGGCTGACCTGAATAAAAAGTGACTGGCCTTTCCATACAATTAACGAAACAGGCGCTTTCCGACCTGGAACACTTATCCATTCCATTGCAAAAACGAATCGCCAAAGATATCGGGTCTTTAGTGAAGAATCCTTTTCCCCAGGCAAATCGGATCAAAAAATTGAAGGGTTTTGCTTTTCCGCTATATCGTTTGCGGAGCGGTGATTTCCGGGTTCTCTATCGGATTGATGGGGATCAAATCACCCTGATGCGTGTGATTGATCGAAAAACGCTGGATCTTATTCTCTCCCGATTGAGGTAGCCGCTGGAACGTCGAGAATTTTCATTGTCCTCTCTCTTCGCGAATAACATTGTCAAAGCCGAGTGTCGGGAAAAATACGCGGGCTTAAAGCTAATAACTATACCGGACGCCGAGGCGAAGCGCGCGCGGCGTGACGTGATTCTGAATCACATTGAAGTCGCGGGCAATTACCGAGTTGTTGCGGTCGAGGACAGTGTTTTCGTTGGTTACATTAAATAGATCCGCAACCAACGTCATTCGCCCGTACGCGCCTACATCGAAAGCTTTTGCAAACTGTAGATCCAGCGTAAAAAAATTGTCGTAGCGGCGACTCCCCAGAGGTTCCAGGAGAATTAAGTGCCTGGTCGTGCCAAAGAATTCGAGCAAGCTGGGATCGAAAATAGTTCCGGCGATAACAAAAGGATATCCCTGTCTGTATCCCATTGAACCGCCCACTGCGATGTCCCAGGGCAGTTGATAAACTCCGTTGAGTTTGAAATTCCATTCGGAGTAAAGGTTAAAGAACGTATAGGGCCGTCCATTTGAAAAAGGAACGTTAGTCTGATCAAACGGGAAGTAAACCCCTCCGGTAGTAGCACCGGTTGTCAGCCCAACGTGACCTGTGGCATCAGAGCCTTCGTAATTGGCCCTTTGTCTCTGTATTACGAGCGAACCGTTCAACATGAAGTCCTGACTCATCCGCTTGCTTACCACTATGTCAAGCCCATCGTAGCTTTTCTTGTAATCCTGAATGTTGGTGAGAATCGCGGTACCATCGTGCTGAAATGGGAGCACGAAATAAGGAACATCAAAGCTACCAAGCGGTGTGTCTGCATGAAATACCCCACCGGGGACATAGTCATCTGCGCTAACACCAAATGGCACGTTGTCCGTCGTGAGCCGGTAGTCCCGGTGAATGTAAGTCAAACTTACTGATAGGTTTTGCATCAATTGCCGCTCTATGCCGAGGAGATATTCATTGGCGTACGGATTCTTCAAGTCGTCGTCATAGCGTCTTTTGTCCAGGAACCCTTCCAGGTCGAAACCTCCGGCGGTGAGTCCAGCAAAATAGGTGGGATCTGATGTAAGTTCGTCGGGTGTAATGATGCGGTCCCCATTGCGGTTTTCGTACGAAAAAAAAGCGCCATTGTTCTCAGCGGTAGGGTTGGAGTGGGTGAGAAAGGTGTAGTCGAAGGCATCAGAGTAGCGAGCAAAATTTCCGCGGATCAGCGTTTTTCCATCTCCGGTTAAGTCGTATGTCGCGCCAATTCGTGGGGCGAAATCATTAAAGGTGATCCCCGGATCGCCACCGGCATATTCAAAAGGACCGACAAAGGCCTCAAAACCCGGAACTGCAGGGATGGTGGACGGCAGATTTTTGCCAGTTTGATGGTCGAAACGGAGACCCAGATTCAAGGTCAGCCGGTCCTTGCGGAATGTGTCAGTGATATAGAAACTTGCGTTCTTGAGATTGAGTTTGGAATCAAGATAGTGAATGGCAGAAAGATTGCCGGACGTGAGAGGACCTCTCGGAACGGTCTGGTAATCGTCAACAATACGCACTCCATTGCCGAAGCTGCCGAACGTGTGCCAATCGGATGTCTTGTATTCGAATCCGAATTTAAATTCATGGTCACCGCCAGCCCAGCCTTCTTTAAAGTAGTTGAGATCGACATTGAAATCATGAGCCGGGCGGTCAATAGGGCCGGCATTAAAGAAAGTGTCTTCAAAGCTGGGGATGCGAGCAAGAACAATCATCGGTTTATCATTGCCGCCTCGTGGGATGAATTGGAAGCCCTCGCCAATATAGCCGTAGCGTGCGGTTAGAATGGAATGATCGTTCGGACTCCAGGTATGCTGTGCTGTCCAGATTCCCTGAAGAATGGTGTCGGTCGCGGACTGGTCCTGTAGCGTTTCCGGCTGCTGAGCGATGGGATTAAACGCACGCCCATTTTTTGTCTTATAGCCTGCGAAATAGCCGAACTGCGATTCCTGAGCGGATGTCCAGTTGTAGTTCGCCTTGAAGTTGAACATTTCCAATTCTGTAAAGTCGGGTAAATTGGAAAGAGTAATCAAACCGATATCATTCTTTCTATACG
>JBKKAT010000747.1:0-5478 GCA_046714535.1 Acidobacteriota bacterium
CACCTCATCTCTTGCGATAACCGTAAATACTTCTTAATGCGTCATCACCAGGAAAAGATCGGCGCCTTTTCGGTCCTTCAACCGGAACATGTTTTCTCCCATTACTTCCCAGCGTCCGGATTCCTTCCATACTTCCGCAGGATTCAACGCAGGTAAAAGGAATTCCTGTCCGCTGATCCGGTTCATTTCCTCACGCACGATCCTCATGACCTTCAACAAAGAACGTTGGGCTAATGGCAAATAGGAATAGAGTCCGGCAGTCAACTGCCGTACATAACCAGCACGCAAAAGCAAAATGTGACTGATCGCTTCCGCGCCCGCAGGGTTATCGCGAAGTGTGGGGGTAAAGAACTTTGTCCAGCGCATAATTTAAAAATGTTAAAGGTTAAAAGTTAATTGTTAAAGGTTTGGATCCGTTAACCCAGTAACCTTTAACTTTTAACATTTAACTTTTTTTCGAGTCCATAACCTTGACCCGTTTTTGAGTGGCGATGATTTCGTTCATTTGATGCTCCAAAATCGACCTCAATTTCGCGGTCATGTCGGTTTTTAATACACTCTTATATTGTTGAATAGCGAGGTCTTCCCCTCTTCGGCATTCCGCAACAATCAAATCATCATCGTGTCCCGCAATTGCATTTTTCAGATTCATCCAGCCGCGATGAATCGCGCCCTTGACTGTTCCCTTGCGGTCCGGTTGGCCCCCCAGCATCACCACCTGGGCCTGCAACTCCTTAGCAAATTTCAATCGCAAACGAGAATACTCGTTAAACAGCATTCGATAGAATGCATTCTGAATTCCCTCGGAGGCTTCCCTGTATCCTTTTTCACCGTCTTTACAGGTTACAATTAGCTCGTTCAACAGCTCAATCGTCTGAGAATTTTGTTTACTCATCACTCATTACTCATTACTTTGGCACTTTATTATAAGGCACCTGTTTGACAAATCCAGCTTCTGTCCGTATAACTTGAGCAGAGGCTATCATGAAAGCACACAAAATTTACTGGATCATCGCGATTTTTACTTTTTGCAGTCTAAGTGCTGCAACTACAAAGGACGACTTGAAATTTACCGATGTAAAGAAGCAAACCGAAGAATTCATCGGCTATTATCATTCCATCAACCTCACTCCTGGACAGGAAAACATAAAGACGGAAGCGCTGAAACCGATGCCGGCAGCCTGCTGCAAGGAATTCAGTCAGGCAACTTGTTGCTGCATCTGCAATCTTTCGAAGAGCGTTTGGGGACTTTCCAAACATTTGATCGCCAACAAGAATTACACCGCTGTGCAGGTGCGTGAGGCCGCTCAAAAATGGATCGACTTCACTCATCCCAACGGATACGCGGGCGATTCCTGTCCTTCCCGAAGATGTGGCATGGCCTTCCATAAAGATGGATGCGGTGGCATGGGAGAACAGGTAGTTTACGAATAAGTCCCATTGTCCCCATCAGAGGACAATTCCGCGCGTCCCATAAATCCAACATAAGAGCTAAGCTCCTTATACACATGCACTTAAGTTTTGGCATGCGTGTTGCAATCAATTCAAGCTTAGGAGGCAACTATGAGTAAAGCACTTAAATTATTTTTGATTGTTGCAGTTCTTTTTGTCACGTCAGGCGCTGCACAAGCACAGTACGGCATCGGCCGTTTTGAACGTGTTCAAATTTTGGCCGATGAACTGGAAGAAACAACCAGAATGCTGTATTTCCAGCAGGAACGGGAACGGCCGCGAGTTAGAGGTGACGTCCAAATCCTGCGGAGCTTCTACAGACTTCACAATCTTGCAGCCAATTTTGAAAATCAAGTTCAACGGAACTTTAACAATCGTGAACGTCTAGATTTAGAGTACCGCCGATTAGCCAGCGCGGCGCGCGAAACCGAATACATGTTCAACAACCACAGGCTTTTTGGCCGTGGCTATCTCTACAGAGATTTTCAAGTGGTTTCGAATATGGTCAATGAGTTAGGACGCGCTTTGTATTCGCGTGGTAATCGTTATGGCCACGGTGACCGGGATCGTTATGATCGAGATCGCGATTACGACGACAATGATGATTACGACGATGATGATTATGACGACGACGATGACGAATATGATGACGATTAATTCTTGATGGAGGCGCTAAATGAAACGTTTACCTTTTCTTTTGATGGTGATCGGCCTCACCTTCACTCTGGCGGCATGTACTTCCTATTCCCGCAATCGATACCCTGATCACAGGGGCGGGGGTTACGGATACGGAAACCAAATGGATCATGTCGAAAACCTTGCAGAGGAGTTAGAAAAAGCTACCGATCGTGTCTACGACGAGGCGGACGATTCCTCGCACCATGATACGGATAGAGAGGATTATGCACTCGATAGATTGCGAGATCTTCACGAAGAAGCAAAAGATTTCAGGAACGAAGTGGATGATCATCGCCGTGACCCCAGAGAAACCCGGGATGAATACCGTGATCTGGTGGAAGCATACTATCGCGCACGCGAATCGATGCGTGTTCTTCACGCATACGATGATGTGTACCGCGAATTCGATCGCGTTTCACGGATCATGGCACAATTGAACAGAGTGTATGGCTACGATCAGCGTGACCGGTATGGCTATCGCTAACATATCTGGATGGCGGGCTTAAATCGCCCGCCTTGTCCTTTCACTACCAGAACGATGGGATCAGTGTCCGTCGAAATGGGGCGATCTCTTTTCCAGAAAAGCCTTCACGCCTTCTGACATGTCACGCATTGTCAGAAGTTCCTTTAGATAAATTTCTTCAACCGCCCTCAATTCCTGTTCAAAATCGAAATCACTTGTGGAGCGTAAAGCTTTTTTCAAAAGCATCATCGCACTGAAGCTGTTTTGTTTGATCTGTTCGATAAGCTCTTCCGGGTTTTCTTCGAATAGACCTTCGATGAGTCCGATTTGTTCCGCACGGGTGGCTTCCATTGTCTCCCCCGTCAGCAGAAAGGAGGAGGCTCTTCCACCAATTTTTCGAGGCAGTAGAAGGGCCGCTACGGGTGGAAAACAGGCCAGCCGGATTTCGGGAAAGCCAAGTTTCGTACCGCTCTGCGCGAAGATAAAATCACAAACGAGAGCGAGTTCCATTCCTCCACCCAGCGCATAACCATTCAGAACAGCAATCGAAATTCCGCGGTAATGATAAAGCTTTCGAATCACATCATGAAAGTTTTGCAGCATGCCGGGAGACAAATCAGGAGTGTGGATCTTCACATCGACGCCCAGGGAAAAGTTTTCGGCTGTTGAAGAAACAATCAGGATCGAAGAGTTTTCCGCCCTTTCCAGAGCATTCGAAAGCCCGTTCATCATTTCAAAATCTAATATGTTAGAAGGCACGCTGTTCAAACGAATGTGAGCAATATGCCCCTGAACTTCAAATTCAACCTTCATTTCACTTTGTTCCCTTTGTTATCTTCTGTTAAAGATGGCCCTCACGTGATCACATCCGGTTGATCGGTTCCGAAGTAACGGACAAGCTCCAGCAGGTGCGCAATCGCCGTTCGCAGTTCCGACAACACAACGGAAACGTCTGCAGTTCCCCCGTCTTTTCGATACCGTTCAAGATAGATGCGCAATGTTGCCCCTTCAGTGCCTGTGCCTGACAGACGGCACACAATCCGCGAAGAGTCGTCCAGTAAAAGGCGAATTCCCTGGTTTTTGCTGACACTTCCATCCACCGGATCCACGTATTGAAAATCATCCGCAAGAAGGATCTTCGATCTGGCAAATTCAGTTCTTTCTAAAACCGGAAGTTTTTGCCGGAGGTTTGCAATCATTTCGCTGGCAGCCGCAGCATTCAGTTTTTCGTGGTCGTGGCGCTGATAGTAACTCCGTCCAAAATGTTTCCAGTGATCCGTAACGATTTCAGAAACAGGTTTCTGAATAGCAGCCAGCACGGAAAGCCATGCCAGCACTGCCCACACTCCATCCTTCTCGCGAACGTGATTCGAACCTGTGCCGAAACTTTCTTCACCGCAAAGCGTGCACATCCCGGCATCCATCAGATTTCCAAAAAACTTCCATCCAGTAGGCGTTTCATAAGCGGGAATATCCAACTCCTTTGCCACACGATCGACCGCCATGCTGGTCGGCATGGAACGCGCAACGCCCGCAAGACCTCCTGCGTATCCTGGAATCTTTGTTGCGTGTTGTGCAAGAACTGCAAGTGAATCACCCGGTGTCACAAAAATGTTTTTTCCCAAAATCATGTTCCGGTCGCCATCCCCATCGCACGCTGCGCCAAAATCCGGAGCAGTGGCCGATGACATCAGCTGAACCAGCCCGGCCGCGTGAACCAGATTCGGATCGGGGTGTTCGCCACCAAAATCTTCGAGTGGGATTCCGCGCAAAACGGTTCCCGGCGGCGCACCGGCTTTAACTTCGAGAATGTGATGCGCATAAGGACCGGTCACACCGTTCATTGCATCAAACGCCATTCGAAATCCGCTTTGGAACAGTTTGCGAAGCGATTCGAACTCAAATAGTTCTTCCATCACCGCTGTGTAGTCGGAGATCGAATCGATGATCTGGATTGTGGTTCTCCCGATTCGATGTTCCGCTTCCCTATCCAGATCGATGTCCGGATGATCAACCGTGAAATACTCCTGAATCCGCAGGGTCTCCTGATAAATTTTTTCCGTCAGCTTTTCCGGAGCCGGCCCGCCGTTTGCGGTGTTGTATTTGATCCCAAAGTCTTCATCAATTCCACCGGGATTGTGGCTCGCTGAAAGAACAAGACCCCCCAGTCCTTTCCTTCTGCGGATGACAGCGGACATGGCTGGAGTAGAAAGGATTCCCTTTTGGGCCACCAGAACGCGTCCCCAGTCATTCGCGGAAGCCATACGTAGTATGATCTGGATAGCACTACGATTATAGTAGCGGCCGTCGCCTCCTACAACAAGCGTTTGCACGTTCAGGTCGACATCGGTCTTGACTGCATTAAATACTGACTGAACAAAATTTTCCAGGTAGTGCTCTTGCAGGAAAACGCGCGTTTTCTTTCTAAGCCCTGAAGTTCCAGGCTTCTGGTCCTGAAACGGATTCGTTTTGATTGTTTTTATCACGCTGACCTCGTCCTTTGCCTCTTCACATTGTAAAATACAATTATGAGAGTTCTTCGACTTCTATTCATAACACTGTTTTTCCCCGCCGTTTCTTATCCGTGCACATGCGGCGAACCGGCGTTTCAAGAGGAATGGGAAAGATCCAGCGCTGTTTTTCACGGAAAAGTGATTCAAGTGGAGCCGCAGGAGCAGGGACAACTGCGGATCGAGCTGGGGGTCCTGAAAATCTGGAAAGGACCGGATGAAAAAATCATCCCGGTGTCTTCAGCGGAACACACGGCGGCGTGTGGCTATCCGTTTGAGCCTGACAAGGAATATCTCGTTTTCGCAACCGGGAAAGAACAATTGCGTGTAAGTCTCTGTTCCCGAACAAGGCAAATCGGTGAAGCTGTTGAGGAT
>JBKKAT010000748.1:0-2971 GCA_046714535.1 Acidobacteriota bacterium
GAGTATGACTGCAAGACACACCGTACGAACTGGTCGGATGCGACAACATACAGCTCTCTAGCATCTCCGCAATCAGAAAAACAAGATTTTACGTTACAGATTTAGGGAGCCATATGGAACTTGAAACAACGTTGATGCCTCTGGTGAAACTTGAATCATTTGCCAGATTTCCAGCGCTCGCTATGTTGTTCGAAGCAATGGAAGAAAGCGGATCTTTCGCTACTCGCGCGTGTGAGAACGGCATCGAACTCCGTTTTCTGAACGAAGTTCATGACCGTCCCAACAGATGCCGATTGAAAATTTATTTTCCCACCGAGAGCAAATGCGTGCTCTTGTTTTACAAGAAGAGCTCTGTTCCTTTCAGCCACGATCGTTTTTCATACGGTGGTTTGGTAATCGATGAAAGGTCCACGCAACGTTTTGATTTCACTGATGCAAAGGAATGGGTTCTTTTTCTAAAAGAGGGCCTGCCGCCCGATTTGCGTCCCAAAACCTTGAAGAAAAGTATCCCTTACACGATTCCTGAGGATTGAGCTATGAAGATGCCGGCGCCTTTTCGAATCAAAATGATAGAACCAATTCACCTTGTTTCACGTTCCGAACGGGATGCCGCGTTGCGAGATGCGGACTACAATTTGTTTCGACTGCCGTCCGGAGTTGTTTTCATAGACCTCCTGACAGATAGCGGTAACGGCGCTATGAGCGCGGAACAATGGGCAGGAATAATGACAGGAGACGAATCGTATGCAGGTTCACAAAGTTTCTCTCTTTTGCGTGAAACCGTCCAGGATATCTTCGGTTTTCGTTACTTGCTTCCAACGCATCAGGGGCGAGCTGCTGAACATCTCTTCTTTGCATCTGAAGTGAAGCCGGGAAATATAATCCCATCGAACGCCCATTTCGATACGACTCGCGCCAATCTTGAATGGCTTGGTGCCAGGCCTGTCGATTTACCAGCTTCTTGTGCCACCAATTCTCGCAGCGACTGCCCTTTTAAAGGGAATGTGAATGTTTCTGAATTGGCGGCCCTGCTGAAGAAGGAACGGGATCAGATTCCATTTGTAATGCTCATTATTACGAATAATCGGATCGCCGGACAGCCAGTATCTGTGGAGAACGTTTCCGAGGTTTCCGAGCTTTGCAAACAATTTCAAAAAAGGCTGATTATCGATTCCTGCCGCCACGCCGAAAACTCTTACTTGATACAGCAACGGGATCCGGAATACGCCCACCTTTCCATCAAAGAAATTTCCAGAAAGATATTTTCATTTGCTGATGGCGTATTAATGAGCGCTAAAAAAGACGGGTTATCGAATATAGGCGGCTTCATTGCGATGCGCGAGTATGACCTTTACGAACGTATAAATCAGTTGTTGATTCTAAAAGAGGGTTTCACAACCTACGGCGGCCTTGCAGGACGTGACCTGGCTGCGATGGCGATCGGCCTGAAGGAAGCGGTACAACAGGAGTATCTTGCTCACAGAATCGGACAGGTCGAGTTCCTGTTGGAAGAACTGCAGAACCGGTCAATTCCTGTTTATACCCCTGCCGGCGGGCATGCAGTTTACGTTGACGCAGGAAATTTTCTGGATCATAAGTTCAACTTTCCGGGACAATCGCTTGCTGCTGCCCTCTTTCTTGAAGGGGGCGTGCGTTCTTGTGATCTCGGCGCAACTATATTTGGTGGTGCAGACTTCTCACTTGAGCTGTTGAGACTAGCGATTCCTCGAAGAACCTACACAGAAAGTCATTTGACATACGTCGCCGACGTTCTTGCTGAAATCGCCAGACATAAAGACACAGTACCGGACCTGTACTGCATCTATCATCCACGCTTTCTTGGACATTTCACGGCAAGATTTGCAGCAAAAGAAGCTCATTCCCCGGTTGACAAGGAAATAGCATTCGCAGCAGCGAAGCCTTGAAAATCACTGATTGATTGGATGCCGATTTGTTGCGGGCAGTATATGACAGTGTTATCGAAACTTCGATGCTTCTCAATTCATTCAACCATTATGTCTTTTTGCCGGTCTCGCCTGTAGAGGGTTCGCGAGCTCACGCCCAGGATTTGAGCGGCGCGCTCTTTGTTTCCGCCGACCGATTCGATAACTTTATCAATGTAGAGCCTTTCGATTTCTTTCAAGGGCAGGAATGCACCGCCGCCGAAATCAAATTTCCCTTTTCGTGTGCTGCGATTCATTGGCACAACATCGGTCGTGGTAATTGTTTCGCCTCTAGATAAAACAACCGCTCGCTCCACGGCATTTTCCAATTCGCGAACGTTTCCGCGCCAGGACGCATGGATCAAGTAAGCCATTGCGGCCGGATCAAAACCGGAGATTTTTTTGTTGTTCAAATTCACGTAGTGCTTCAAAAAGTGCTGCGCCAGCAATGGAATATCTTCGCGACGTTCCCGCAGTGGAGGTAGCACAATTCGAATCACATTCAATCGATAAAAAAGATCTTCCCTGAACGTTCCTTCGTCTATACTTTTCTCCAGGTCTTTGTTGGTTGCGGCTAATATTCGGACATCCACTTTTCTGTTTTGAGTGTGGCCAAGTGGACGAATCTCTCCATCCTGCAAAGTTCTCAGAATTTTTGCTTGAAGTCCCACTGGCATACTGGAAATTTCATCTAGAAAGAGCGTCCCGCCATCGGCCACTTCAAACAGCCCTTTCTTTGTGCCTTTCGCATCCGTGAAGGCGCCTTTCACGTAACCGAACAGTTCACTTTCCAGAAGCGTCTCAGGCAGAGCTGAACAGTTGATTGCAACAAATGGATGTGACGAACGCGAACTGTTAAAATGTAGCGCCCGCGCAACAAGCTCTTTGCCCGTTCCGCTCTCCCCTTCAATTAGCAGGTTGGAATGACTTGATGCAACCTGTTTGATCAACTCGTAAAGCTGCTGCATGGCTTTGCTTTTTCCAAGAATGTTGTGGAAGGAATATTTTTCTTGTAGTTCTCCTTTCAG
>JBKKAT010000749.1:0-2504 GCA_046714535.1 Acidobacteriota bacterium
ATGAGATCGTGGAAGCGATCGAAGAGGATTTTGATGGTTAGATTCATCTTGCAGTGATTGTAGAATATGATCCGTGTAATGATCTTGGTGAAATGCGTCAGCCGGGACACCTTTTCTTTTTTACTCCGGAAGAAGTGGAACCGTTATGACCAATATCCTGATCGCCGGCGTTGGAAATATTTTTTTTGGTGATGACGCTTTTGGTTGCGAGGTCGTGCAACGGCTTTACACGCGTCCGTTGCCCCCAAATGTGCGCGTGAACGATTTCGGTATCCGCGGCTTCGACCTGGCTTACGCTCTCATGGATGCTAAAGACGATGTCGTAA
This sequence comes from Acidobacteriota bacterium, assembly GCA_046714535.1. Taxonomy (GTDB): domain Bacteria; phylum Acidobacteriota; class HRBIN11; order JAKEFK01; family JAKEFK01; genus JAKEFK01. Next base: position 327 of record JBKKAT010000749.1, read on the forward strand.
TCCTGGTGGACGCTTTACCACGCGGAGGTACACCGGGAACTTTGTATACGATCGAACCGGATTTTGCAGAAGAAGAGTTCTCGGCAGAAGATTCGGCAGTTGAAACGCATGGAATGAATCCAATGAAGGTTTTTCAACTTGTAAAAGCTATGGGCGGGCAACTCGGACGGGTGCTGATCGTAGGCTGCGAACCAGAAACACTCGGCCCCGAAGAAGGATTGATGGGGCTCAGCGATCCGGTGCAAAATGCATTGGACGAAGCGGTCCGAATGGTTGAATCGCTTGTGACAACCATCCAGAATGATGAGTCATTACTAATACGATAGTAATCAAACCAAGGAGGAAGATTCTATGATCAATGGCAATGGCAATGGAATTTGGGACAACAAAGAGATGTATCATGCTGCAGCAGGAGTGGCCATGATTTTTGCGGGCGCCAGCTTGTTGATGGCCAATCCTGATTTGCGCATCTATATCAAGGACACCTTAAAGGCGGCATTCCCAAACCTGGATCTCGATAAGATCGAAGATCCGATCGGTCTGGGACTTGCTGCATTCATGCCGGACATTGAGCGTTATTTGAAGCTCAGGTCCATGTAGTATGCACGAAATGGCGCTTGCCGAGGGCATTCTGGCGATTGCTTTAGATGCCGCAGGCGAACAGAAGGTTGAGCGAATCCGGCTGCAGGTGGGGCAGTTGCAGCATGTCACGCAGGATAGCTTGCAGTTCTCTTTTGGATTGATGGCCGAGGGAACGTGCGCAGCAAAAGCGAAGATTGAAATTGAACAAATTGCCGCGCGATTTCAGTGCCAGGAATGCGGTTCCGAAGGGGAAGTGCAGTTACCTTTATTTCAATGCTTGTCCTGCGGAGCCCGCGATTTAAAAGTTTTGAGCGGCGAAGAAATGATAGTTGACGCGGTAGAGCTGGCCGATGGAATTGTCATTCGTAATAGCGCGGCAAGTCTTGGAGAAGCGCTGGAAGAGCATCTGAAGGAGCATCATGGAAACCACAGAGATTAAAGCGAAAATTGATCCGGGTCGCAGCAGGTTTACTGTCAAGGCCTTTGCCTCTGGCATGCTTTCCTCCTTTGGTCATGATCCCGCATTTTCCGTACGCCATTTGTCTGGAGAAATTGGTTTTGTTCCGGATGAGCCGGAACGCGGGTCACTCCGGCTGGTGATTCGAGCCGACTCTCTGGAGGTCACGGGTGATGTGAACAGCAAAGATCAGAAGGAAATCGAACGGATGATGCGTGAAGATGTCCTGGAAGTCGCAAAGTATCCGGAGATTGTTTTCGAAAGCGCGGCCGTTTCCGGAAGTAAGGTGTTTGAAAATCAGTATCGCGTCTCGATACAGGGCAAGTTAACGTTGCATGGTGTCACGCGCAGCGAAACGTTAGAGGCACAGGTTACCGTAAACGGCGATCAACTCCGCGCTTATGGAGATTTCACATTGCGACAGACAGATTACAACATCAAACTTGTGTCGGTAGCCGGCGGAACAATGAAGATTAAGGACGAACTGAAATGCACTTTTGATATTTCGGCGCATCCTTAAAAATATTGCATATTGAATACTGCATATTTCATAAAAGATTTTTTGCAATATGCAATTTGAAATTTGAAATGGATACGCCATGATCAGCCGGACACAGATTGAAGTTCGAGGAATTGTTCAGGGGGTAGGATTTCGTCCATACATTTACAATCTAGCCAAAAAGCATTCTTTGAACGGGCATGTCTTGAATGATACGCGCGGAGTTTCTATTGAAATTGAAGGGGAAGAAGCTGCGATCAAGAATTTTCTGAGTATCCTTCAGGATCATCCGCCTCCGTTATCCAGAATCGACTCACTGGGCGTGCAAGAGTTTCTCGCGCCTGCGGGTTACAAAGATTTCGCCATTCAAGAAAGCTCAGACAGTCAGCAAAAGCTTGTTCTAATTTCTCCCGATGTTGCGACCTGTTTCGAATGTTTGGCCGAATTGATGGATCCAGCGAATCGCCGCTACAGATATCCTTTCATTAATTGTACGAATTGCGGACCCCGCTTCACAATCATTCAAGACATTCCTTATGACCGCAGCAAAACGACCATGCAGCCGTTTGCAATGTGCGCGCATTGCGAAGAGGAATACAACAATCCATCGGATCGCCGGTTTCACGCACAACCAAATGCG
>JBKKAT010000750.1:0-5031 GCA_046714535.1 Acidobacteriota bacterium
AATTCTTGAAATACTCAAAAGCTTTTCGCAGCTCTTCCCGGTCTTCGGTCACAGGTTTACCGTGGAATTCGTAGTGAGCCATTCCGGCACTGTAAATCAAATCGATAGCGCGATACGTTTCTTTGGAACCCGTCACATAGGCAACAAGTCCGTATCGTTCCTGCATCAGCAGTTCAAAAAGATGGTTTGCGAAAACGGTAGCGCCGGAGTCTTCCTGATTCAAAGCGCAGGCAATCGCAAGTTTCAAAGCGGGAAAGAGCATCAGAATGGTTCTTGTTTCGGCCTGGGATCCTGTGTGCCGCAACAGGAAATGGCCATTGGTGGTGCGGGTTCCCCACCCGGCGCTGTAATCCACGAAATGCCCGTCGCGTGTCACCATGGAATCGTAAATCAGATTCAAACTGCCGGAAGTCAGAAGCTTTCCTGCGATCAGCCCTTTGGCAAACTTCAGCAGATCAGGGACCGTAGAGCGCGTTCCGCCTGCGCCCAGCCGGCTGCTGATATCCACAAACTCGGAATTCTTAATTTGTCCGCCTGAGATTCTGTACCCGCGCACGCGATTCGAAATGAGATCCGCCGGATCGTCCAGTCGCGTATCCTGCATGCCGAGCGGTTTCCAGACGTTCTCCGTCATGAATTTACCGAAAGGTATTCCCGAAGCCCCTTCTACAACCGCGGCGAGCAGATTGTAACCATAACTGGTGTACGAGTACTTTGTGCCCGGCTCAGCAACCATATCAAAATTCTCAAAGATCGCGATCGCCTCGCGTGTGTTTTTGTGTTCTTTGATCCGGCCTTCCGTGTCGTAATTCTTGTAATGACTGATTCCGCCAAGATGTCCCAGCAACTGTCGAACCGTGATAGACCATTGTTTCCTGGGGAAGTACTGAACGTAGGTTTGCACCTCTGCATCGAGATTGATCTTCCCCTGTTCTGCGAGCAAAAGCACTGCTGCTGCAGTCATTGGCTTACTCACCGAGCCGAGCCGGTACGCGGAATTCGGCCGGGTCGCTATCTGATTTTCCAGATCGGAATAACCGAATGCTTCGGTCCAGATCGTATCTTCACCATCGCCCCATTGGATGTATCCGATGGTCATTCCAGGAACCTGATCCTGCTTCATTTGCTGCACGGCAAACTTTTTGAACTCTTCGGCTACGGACGCAGAAAGCGAAACCGCGCTGAAAAAAATCAGGAGGAAAAACAGTGATGTTTTACGCAAGACCATAGGTACGTAATGGTACCACTTGTAATGACCGCCGGCTTTAGCCGGCATAAAGGGTCGTCGGCTTTAGCCGACGTTGCCGGCTGAAGCCGGCGGCCATCTATGCCGGCTGAAGCCGGCGGTCACTTATTCGTAGCGAAGCGCCCTCATCACAATAAAAATGAACGAATCCTTCGTGCACACATCAAACAGAAAGCTCGCGAGCAATCGGGTAACGGCGAGCATAGCATGCGGTAAAATGAGTTGATGGAGATGATCGGGAAAACTATTTCAAACTACAAAATCGTTGCACATCTTGGTGGCGGCGGCATGGGCGTTGTGTATCGCGCAGAGGATGTGCGGCTTGGCCGTACTGTTGCCTTGAAGTTCCTGCCGAAGGAATTATCCAACAACGACATTGCGATGGATCGTTTTCAACGCGAAGCGCAATTGGCTTCGGCGTTAAATCATCCGAATATCTGTACGATTTACGATATTGGACGTGTAGAAGAAGTTGATTTCATTGTGATGGAGTTCCTCGATGGGACCACATTAAAACACGTGGTACAAAGTGGCTCTTTGGAGATCGATCGTCTTCTGACCATTGCTGTGCAAATTGCCGATGCTATGGATGCCGCACATTCCGAAGGAATCGTTCACCGCGACATCAAACCCGCAAACATTTTCATCACCAAACGTGGCCAGGTCAAAGTAATGGACTTCGGTCTCGCAAAATTGTCGGATCAACAAGCCGTGAAATCAGGAATGTCCAGCGTGGAAACACGTGCCCCCGAACGTCTGACTACCCCCGGCATAGCGATGGGAACCGTGGACTATATGTCACCGGAGCAGGCCAGAGCCAGGGATCTCGATCCTCGCACCGATCTGTTTTCATTCGGAGTTGTTTTGTATGAAATGGCGACAGCAAGACTTCCTTTTATGGGAAACAGCAATGCATAAATTTTTGCTGCCATTTTGAATTCTGCTCCTGTCGCACCGATGCGAATGAATCCGCAGGTGCCGCCTGAATTGGAGCGGATCATTTTAAAAGCCCTGGAAAAAGATCGCGACCTTCGATATCAAAGCGCTTCCGAATTGCGTGCAGACCTCAAACGGCTGAAACGCGATACCAGCGCTCCTCACGCAACCGAGGTTTATGAATCTGCATCCGCTTCAATGCAATCACAACAAAAAACCATTGCCCCTTCAGCCCCAACTGTCCAAACAGAACCGGCACACAAAAAGAGATCTATCCTGCCATTCGCAATCGCTTTCGGAGTCATCGCTTGCGTTCTGGGTTACGTTTTTTATACACAATCACCCCGAAATACTTCTGATCAGTCGCCGCCACAACTTTCCTTCACCCAACTGACGGACCAGGGAGGCCAGGAAGCGGAGGCAAGCATTTCACCCGATGGCAATTATGTGATTTATCGCAGCGGCCCTCGCGGAAATTCCGATATCTATCTGCTGCGAATCGGCGGCCGGAATCCGATCAACCTAACAAAGGATTCCACGGTGGATGACGTGCAGCCTGCTTATTCGCCCGATGGTCAATTCATTTCTTTTCGCTCCGAACGGGAGGGTGGAGGAATTTTCATCATGGGAGCAACGGGCGAATCGGTAAAAAAGTTAACAAATTTTGGTTACCACCCTGCCTGGTCCCCGGATGGAAAGCAAATCGCTTTTGCTACTGAAGGTCCGGCCAGTCCTCTGACTCGCTTGACCGATAGCAAGTTGTGGACCGTAAATGTTCAAACGGAAGAAAAGAAGCTGCTGTATGAAGTGGATGCGGTTCAGCCGGATTGGTCACCGAATAACTTGCGCATTGCATTTTGGGCATTGAATCTGCGCGGTGGACAACGCGATCTTGTTACGATTCCGGCGAATGGCGGAAAAGCAGTGTTTGTTACAAATGATGCGGCTGTTGATTGGAAACCTGTTTGGTCACCAGATGGTAAATATCTGTACTTCATCAGTGACCGTGGCGGCAGTATGAATGTCTGGAGAATCGCGATCGATGAACAGACCGGCAATCCGCAAGGAGAACCGCAAGCTTTGGTCACTCCTTCGCGCTGGAGTGGTGACCTGTCCTTTGCCAGAGACGGCAAAATGTTAGTTTTCACTTCATCCGATAATCAAGCGAATATTGAATCCATCGAATTTGATCCTTTGACCGGAAATACCAAAGGCGCTTCCACTCCTGTCACTACCGGCACAGTGGAATATTTGGATCTGGATGTTTCTCCTGATGGCAATTGGATTGTGTACCGTTCGCATGGTCCGCAGGAAGATCTTTTTGTTGCGCGCAGTGACGGAACTGAAGTGCGGCGTCTTACAAATGATGTGTACAAAGATCGTGGGCCGGTATGGTCGCCGGATGGTAGCAGAATTGCGTTTTATTCGAATCGTACCGGATCAGGGATCTATGAAGCCTGGGCGATCAAACCGGATGGCAGCAGCGTGCAACAAATCACGAAAAGCGAAGCCGTTCTGTATCCTTGTTGGTCGCCTGATGGAAAAAGAATCGCGGGCGGGTTCGATTTACAATGCCGTATTTTTGATGTTTCCAAGCCGTTGCCGGTTCAAGGAGAACTTGTGCCCAAGTTCGGAGATTCCGTTTTTTTCCCCAGAGCATGGTCACCGGATGGAAAATGGATAGCAGGCGGCGTTTGGGACAGTGAAGGGGCCGTTCGAGATCTGTATCTGTATTCATTAGAAACGCAACGGTTTGAAAAACTGGCAGAGACTCTTCCTGTTGGATTGAAAAGACCTCCGAGCTGGTTGGATAACAATCGAATCATTTATCAGAATGGTGATGAGGTGTTGCTGATGAATCTCGTGACAAAAAAGACAACGCCGATTCATGTTAACGCCGGGGGCACGGAAATCACGAGTGTCCGGATTACGAAGGACAACAATCGGCTCTACTTCATTCGCGGTAAATATGAAGCTGATCTGTGGGTAATGCGCATGAAATAACCCTCCAGTTCCATTTCTTCGCGCCTTGGCGTCTTTGCGTTGAGAACATGGTAAATTACTCCGATACATATTGTGATCGACGAAACTGTTTCTCATTACCGGATTCTGAAAAAGCTTGGTGGCGGCGGAATGGGGGTCGTGTACGAAGCGGAGGATCTGAACCTAGGCCGGCATGTTGCGCTGAAATTCCTGCCCGATGAAATGTCAGCCGATCAAGCAGCATTGGAGCGATTTAAACGTGAAGCCCGCGCGGCATCCGCGCTGAATCATCCACACATCTGCACCATCCATGACATCGGAGATCATGAGGGGCGTCCATTCATCGTCATGGAAATGATGAAAGGACAAACATTGAAGTACGCAATCAATCGCAAACCGATGGAGACGGATCGAGTCGTTGAACTGGGGAGTCAGATTGCGGATGCACTAGACGCGGCACATCGGGAAAAAATCATTCATCGCGATGTGAAACCGGCCAACATCTTTGTCACCGAACGCGGAGAAGCAAAGTTATTGGATTTCGGTCTTGCGAAACTCGTAACAGCCGGCGATGCAGCGGACACCGAACGACCGACTACGAGCGGCCAGGCGGGGTTAACAAAATCCGGATCAACGCTCGGAACCGTCGCCTACATGTCGCCGGAACAGGCACGCGGACAGGAACTCGACGCTCGAAGTGACCTGTTCTCTTTTGGGTCGGTTCTGTATGAAATGACAACCGGTTCCCTTCCCTTTTCCGGACGCACCACGGGCGAAATCATGGAAGCGATCTTCACCCGTGAGCCGGTCCCGCTGGTCCGGTTGAATCCTCAGGCGCCGCTAAAGCTTGAGGAAATCATCGCGAA
>JBKKAT010000751.1:0-2526 GCA_046714535.1 Acidobacteriota bacterium
AATCCGCCCTTCTCTCCCAGGTGCGCGAGCTCGCGCACGAAATCAATTCTCGCCGGCTGAAAGCAAAACGCGCCGCAAAAATCATCCGCGGTTATCTTCCGGAGTGGCTGCCATGGTGGAAGCATCCCAAAAAGCGCAAGAGCGATGGAAGCTAGAAAAAAGCTTCTGCAGAAAGCCGAAGAGAATTTGTCGTTTTCGATAAAACTTCATCCGGGAAATATCATGGTCATGTACGTCCTTGGAATAAATTGCATCAAGACCAACAAAAAGCGCTCATTAATGCTGGAATGGCCGATAGAAAAGGTAAAATACTTAATAATTAGATGAGATATCACGATGTTGTTCCAATTTCAAAAGAAGAGGCTCAAAGCGCCTTTCAGGGAGAGGATTCTGAAAGAATCTGTGACGCACTGGTTCGGATAGCCTATCATGATCCGGATTGGAAATGGGTGCAAGAACAATGTATTCGGTTTTCCAGGCATGCAGATCCCGATGTTCGCGGACTTGCGTTGACATGTTTTGGCCATCTGGCTCGGATCCATCAGAAACTAGATTTACTTGTGGTTATGCCTATTCTTGAAGAAGCATTAAATGATCCGATTGTGGGAGGTAGAGCGGGTGACGCTTTAGATGACATCGAAATATATTTGCAGCAAGAAAGCTGAGTGGATGAACCTATTTGATCACCGAATATAACGAAATCTCTAGTCATACAAGAGCAAAACGGAAAGTGTGCAGAATGTGCACACTTTGTGTAACCACGACTGTGCAGAAAAGATACAAAATCCCAATCCGGATGGTCCACTGAATAACTATGCAAGCGTGAAAGATTTAGAATTGTTCGTGTTACTTCCGTGGCCATCGTGGGAGCAAGAGTGGTTCGTCGGAGAATGATCCCGCCAAGGTTTATGAGTTTGATTTGACCAGGACCAAATGACAAGTTTCTAAAACGATATGAGCCACATAATTTCCGGTGTTATCACGCGGTTTTCAACAACTGAGCCGGGTTGTGATGAACACGTTCTTAATGTCTCTGGTCCAAGTTTCATAGACCTGATCCTTGATGCACTTGCAAGGTCAAACCATGAGCCTGTTCCTCCGATCAAATAAGGTATTTGAGATTCTAGTTGCATAATGGCTAGTCAAGGTTGAATAATATCCAGTCTTGAAGATCTTACTGAGAATTTTGTTATCTATTTTCGTCGTGGCCATACTTTCTTAACTAGTTTCCAGCGCGAAAAACAAAATGAAGGCCGAGCCAAGACAACAACGGGCAGAATGTTGCAAGTTGCGCGGTTAATAATGGTTTCGCAACCCTAAAAGGTTGAAAGGGAGTATTTACTGACCATATTGTCCAAGCATGGATGCCTAGAGAAGATCTTGTGGACGGTTGGGGACATGCGCCGGTGGTAAGACTAACAACGAGCGGACGAAGAGATAGGATCTACACTATTACATCTTTGGAAAGCATGGTCATTACCGCGGGCATTCCAGCTATGTTTAGGTCTTGATTCGCTTGCCATAATTGGATTATAATTTTGTAAAATGCACAGAAAGGGAGACCTTACAATATGGAAACACAGTATTTTCGGATCGCAACAGTGAAATTGGTCTGTTTTCTATTTGCGCTAAGTACGGCAACTCTTGTAGCTGGGGGTCAACCCCTCTCCAACGAACGAGGCACTCCTGGGTCACAGAGCACAATGCCTACGGAACCTGGGAACGGGGAAGCAAGTGTAACTAAAAAGGAATCCGACACGTTATGTGTGAGCATAACCGAACTAGGAACCGGAAATCCTATCTTTGGTAACAGCAATCTGGGTAAAGATCTAGCCCCATTCGGAAGCAATGACAACAATAAGTCTAATAGACTTTTTCCCGGAAGCAATCTTGGTACAGGGATAGAACAACAAAGCGATTGTGCACATATGACATGCTCGGGATGCGATACCTTCGGATGTACCTCGCCATGCTATGAGTATTATTGTTTAACGCCTGTATGCAAGAATCATATAACGGGAGTATGCATGCCTAAATCTTGCCAACAGCCATGCTCGCCCTAGTTCAAAACAAGGAGAACTGAAATGCGCATAACTTTACTATTTATTGTTTATGTATTTACTTTGACTGGTTCAATACTAAATTCTTCCAACTACGCATTGTGTGCAGAGTTTCGGAAAGCAGAGTTGGGCGTAGTGCATAATCTGCAGGAAGATTCCTTGAAAAATACCCATATTCTGCAGGCTGTGCCTGTTTCGGAAAGGTACCTCACTGCGATCGAGGTGTTCGGTCAAGAGGGGATAACAATTGCCCCCGCTTGGTTTTCCCGGGATTGGAAACTAATTCAAATTGGATCAGGACTTAGCGCAACTCGGGCTGAGTTGAATCCAATATCCTCAGATACACTGGAACAACCACCTCCTACCCTATTTCCACAAGTCTTAATAAGAAATGAGTCCGACAAATCCTGTCCTTTTATTTTTGGGGTCGTCAGCGAATTTTCTTGCGTCAATCATAAACTAGAGC
>JBKKAT010000752.1:0-9301 GCA_046714535.1 Acidobacteriota bacterium
CTTGCCGTCCGTCTTCATGAACTCCTCGAACCCTTTTTTGCTCGCAGTCCAGCCAACATGAAGCTGTCCTTCTCCCGCGTCGATATGAACAGGAGTTTCATCCGTTACGTGTAGCTTTTCAAAAGCAGCGATGTCTTTCGCGTTCAGAGCGGCAAAACCGTCCTCGAATATCTTCAACAGGGTCTCTTTGTCGGCCGCAGCAGCGGGTGATACGCACAACAAAAGCAAAGAGACAATACCCGCAAATACAATGAAAAGTCGAGTCATAGCATCCTCCTTTAAGTAAGTGACTAGTGACTAGTGGCTAATGACTAGTCCGAAGCGATTTTTATATCTGCAATGATTCTCTCATAGACAACGGAAAGGTGCCAGGGATGTCCATACCGCGTGAATACTATTTACGAGCGGATGCTGAGTTTTTCGTACGTGACACTTGGCAATGACACGCGCATTTCGAGGCCTTCGACTTCGGGGCGGGCAAAAAGATAACGTTGTTCATGAAAGAGCGGAAGCAGAAACGAATTATGCCGGAGAAGCTGCTCAATTTCCCGGTAAATCGCATGACGTACTTTGCGGTCCTGTTCAGCGCGACCGCGTTCGATCAAGCGGTCCAGTTCAGGAGACCTGAAAAAAGCATCCATCATTCCATCACCCGATTCCAGGATGTCCGTAAAGCTCGAAGGATCCGGATAATCAGCGTGCCACCGTACAAGAGCGAGATCTGCATCGCCGGTTTTGAGGAATTCCAGATCCGCTTTTCTTTCCAGGATCTTGATGCGAAATCCTTTTTCCGTCAGCAGCACGAGGAGCTCCTGGAGCAGTGCCAAATAGGTGCTTTCATAAATGGGGTGAATCATGCAAGTCAGTTCCATATCCACTTTTTCTTTTAGAGGCGGACGGGGAGTTCCTTTTCGGGGCGGCTCAAATCCAATGAGTCCGGGCGGGATCAAACTATAAGCTGCAATGCCAGAACGGCCCAGACTCCGACGCACCAATCCGGATACATCCATCGATTCCGTAAGATGGCGTCGCAAGGCCGGATCAGCCAGCGGTCCCGTAAATGTATTCATCGCCAGGTAATAAGTGGAGAGAGCCGGAATTTCGGCGTAATGCGCGGCAAGTGTTGGATCGCGGCGCAGAGTTGCAACGTCCGATGGAAGCAGATCCACAGCAAGCGTATAGTAACCGTTTCGAAACCCGCTTAAAATTTCCTGCGGTGGCACACCAAAAGCGAAAACCAGGCCATCGCTATTGGGCAATCCGGGCCGCCAATAATCACGATTAGCTTCCAGTTCCAGCAACTTTTCCGGCTCGAATCGCAGAAGGCGAAAAGGTCCTGTTCCGACACACCCATCGCGCCAGCTTCCTGAAAATCTGTTGCTGCCTTCCGGAACGATCGAGCAACAGGGCTGTGTCAACATGGCAGGCAACAGCGAAAGCGGACGGGTGAGCTCCACTACAAATTCGCTGACTGAAAGGATCTTGAAGCCACTCAAGTCGGTAGATTCCTCTTTTATCATCGCATTTGCGCCGCGAATGGCAGACAAATACGCACGGCGCGGACCGCTGTTCCGGAGGAGTCGCTCGAATGAGTACCGCACATCGCGGGAGGTCACGCGACGTCCATCATGAAAGCGCACGTTTTCGCGTAATTTGAAGTGAAACGATTTTCCTCCTTCTCTGGAAGAAAACTCGGACGCGAGCCATGGGATGATTCCTCCCTGTTTTTCGCGAGTCAATGTTTCGAACATCATGGGAGTCACTTCTCCCTCTACTACAAGGAAACTCATTGCAGGATCGATGCTTTGTGCCCGCGTCGCCTGCGGAACTCTCACGATTCCCCCCTCCCGTTTTCTGCCAGGAATAACAGTCTCTTCTTCGACTCTTCCGATTTCCGCATACCGTACAAAAGGCGCCGTGCTTTGAATGGCGAGTCCTCTCAGATTGTGCGCTGCCAACCGATAATCGATTTCGTAAAAGAGGGGCAAAAAGGATCCTTTCTCCATCAGCAGCTCTTCCATCCGCCGATACAATTTTTCTCTTTTCTCAGGGCGGCTCTCTACGCGCGCCTGTTCCATGAGTTCATCGATTTGTTGGCTGGAAAGATATTTCCGGAAATTGCCGGCCTTCGAATAAAATAGAGGATAAATGAAATTGTCCGGATCATCATAATCCGCGATCCAGCGCGTAAGCAGCACATCGATATTTTCATTGTTTTCCCAGGCTTCACGGTACGTGGTCATGTTCGGTGTCTCGATTGAAGTTTGAACACCAAGCTCTTCCCAGGTTTTAAACAACGCTCTTGTTAAAGCGCCGTAGCGTTCTTGCAGGATTGGATGCACAGCAGCTCTTAACTTTATCGGCAAGGACAGACCGGTTGCTTGTAATCGTTCGCGCGCTTGATCGATGGACATGCCGGTATGTCTTCGGCCCGGATCGTGACCGAGCAGTCCGGGTGGTAGCAAGCCATCAGCAGGCTGCGCAAATCGTCCAAGTGTGCGCCACACGAGATCATGAGTTTGAAGCAGACCGCACAAGGCTTCGCGCAACGCGACGATTTTTCCGGAAGGACTGGATGAGTTGAATACAAGAAAACAGGTGCTCTTTTTTGGGACTTCTACAAACCCGGCTTGAAGCAACGGATCTCGAAGAACTTCATCCAGATTTTCCGGAAGCAGATCGCGCACAAGATCGAATTCCCCTTTCTTGAAACCTTCCGCCATCTTCCTGGAGCTGATCGAAGTTTGAAATTCGACAGTATCCAAAAAAGGCGCTCGTCCTTTCCAGTAATTTTCGTTTTTCTGCAGAACGATTTTCCCCGGTTGCATCGAAGCAATCCGGAATGGACCCGTACCGACCAGGTTTCCATCGGTGTCATCACATGTGATCGCTGCGCGCGCATCCGTCAGCAGCGAAGGATAAATCAAAAGGGGCTCTTCCAGTTGTACGGAGAATGCAGTTTCCGACTGCACCTGGATTCCAGAGACTTCCTTATTTGAACCGTCCAATAACTCCCGGATTCCCACAATGGAACCGAATGCGGCGGCCATGTGATCCCCGCTAAGGCGGATCGCTTTTTCAAAGGAGGATTTCACATCATTGGCGGTGAGTATGCGGCCATCGTGAAGAGTTAAACCTTGTCTGAGAGTAAACATAAAAAGTTTTCCATCTTCACGAGCTTCCCAGTTGTCGCACAAAAAGGGGACCGGATGCCCCCGTTCGTCCGTGCTTACCAGAGTTTCAAAGATCGTGGCATGAACTTCTGCTTCTTCTACAAGCGAAATGTTGGCAGGATGCAACGCGGTGATGGAAGCAGGAAGAGCAACCACAATCTTACCCCCCTGGGCGATTTTTCCTTCTTTCTTTGGCTGCGGCGCGAGGACTTCCAATTCATGCAGATACTGCTTTGCCTTTTCATACTCGCCTCGCAAGTTTGCAACAGTGCTTCCAAGTGAAAGCAATCTGTGCAAACCGCTGGCTTCGCCGGAACTTTTTGCAACCCGAATTCCTTTGTCCACCCAATTTCCGGTCTCTTCAAATTTCCGGCTTTCCCAGGAAGTTTCTGATAGTTGGACGAGGGCATTCGCGAGATGTGCTTGATGTTTCTCCGTTTCGAAAACGGAAACTGCCTGTTCTAGTTCGTGTATTGAATCTTCCAGATTCCCGGCCATCCGGTATGCCTCGGCCAGTAGCATTCTTGCCTCGCCCTCTCTGGAACGATCCATCCCTTCTTCTTCATCGCCGAAGAAGTCCAGGACTGTTTTTGTTGTTCGGATTGCATCTTCCGTGCTAAAAGCATTGAGAGACTTTCGCGCAAATTTTAAACCGTAGTCGATCACTTTTTCGGGAACATCGGCGTTGGAATAATGATGAATCAATTCCGGATACACGCGTTCCAACCGGCCCTGGTTCCGGCGTTCCAGTTCTTCAGCGTATTTGCGATGAAGGGACCGGCGTTTGCGGCGCGAAAGTTCCGCATAAAGCACATCGCGGATGACACCGCTTGAAAACATCAAACGATCGCCGCGCGACTCCCGTTCTTCTTGCAACAAACCGTCACGGACTAATTGATCGAGCGCATCTTCTACATCCTTGCCTTCGGCAAGCAGCTCCAGATCCCGGAAATCAAAACTTTTGCCGATCACGGATGCGAGTGAAAGCACATCCTTCCGGTCCTGGGGCAAACGCTTGATCCGTTTTTCGATGACCTGCTGGATTGTTTCCGGTAAAGCTCCGGAAGAAAAAGCGGCATCACTGGAAATGGTCCATGCTCCCGTATCATCCTTCACCACTCCACCGGAATCGATCAGCGAACGGACCAGTTCCTGCGTGAAGTATGGATTTCCTTCCGTGGCTTCAAACAATCGTTCGGCAAAGCGATCATCGAGAGCTGTTCCTGTAAGGATTGTTTCGAGAAACAAGCGATGCTCGGCAGGTGAAAAAGGTTGCAGATGCATCAGCAAAAATCGCCTGTCGCTGCGGAAGCTGTCCAGAAGCTGGTGCAGCAGATGCCTTTTATCGACTTCGCCGCTTCGATAGGTTCCCACAACCAGAGTCGGTGTTGTGCTGAGCCGGCGCACCAGATATTCCAGCGCATCGATGGAAATGTCTACGTTATGCAGATCTTCAAAGAAGATCACGAGCGGCTTTGCGCCTCCGATCCTGATGAAAGAACGGGCGAGCAGATCAAAAATATAAGTGCGGTCTTCAATCTTTTTTGTTTCCGCGCCGGGCGTAATTTTGCGATCGGAAGTTAATTCGATTTCGGCCAGAACGGGAAAGAGAGAGACGAGGTCTGAAGCAAGGTCAGAAAAATCCACCGGCCCCGAAGAAGAAGTTGATTTCAAATGAAAGTATTCCTGAATGACTTCACAAAATCCTTGATACGGAAATGCGCGATCCTGTTCTGCGAAACGGCCGTGAAGAACGCGGATATGCCGCGCGCGTGCAAGCCGCTCGAGCTCATCCAGCAATCTGCTCTTGCCGATTCCTGCTTCACCGCCGACCACGACAAATTGACATTCACCGGCTGCAGCCAGGTTCAATCGATTTTGTAAATCGGTAAATTCTTTTTCTCTATCTACGAAAGGGGATTGCGCGGCCTTTTGGATATGAGTGGACAACCTTCCGATGATGGACAGTTTTTGCGCGCGTTCGCTGTCCCTCAGTTTTGAGCGAAGCTTCATCAGAGCTTCAGTCAATTCTAGCGCGCGCTGCGGACGTATGGCCCGGTCCATTTCCAGGCAGCTCATGACAATGCGTTCCAGCTCTTCCGGCACATCGGCTCCCAGTAAACGAGGGGCCGATGGAATTTCGTGAGCGATCCGGTACAAAACCGACTGAATCTCTCCTGAAAAGGGAGCTTCTCCAACGAGACATTCGTATAAGACCGTGCCCAAAGAGTAAATATCGGAACGTCCATCCAGGTCGGCTTGCGACAATTGTTCGGGACTGAGATAGGAGACGGTGCCGACCAACATTCCTGTTTTTGTGAGATGGCTCTGAGTCGAGGACATGGCAAGGCCGAAGTCTGTCACGCGCACACGGGCACCGCCGGTTGCCGTTTCTCCAATCGATACGAGAATATTTTCCGGCTTGATGTCGCGATGTATTACTCCTTTCGTATGACTGTATTCGAGAGCATCCGAGACTTGAATTCCAATGTCGATGACGTCTCCCAGACTCAGAGAGCGGTCGCGCAGCAAGGCTCGAAGACTCGATCCGGGAACGTACGGCATGACAAAGAACAAAGCTCCCGCATGTTCACCGATATCGTATACGTTCACGATGGCAGGATGATCCATTTTCGCAACCACGCGCGCTTCACGCTTGAAGCGTTCGACTGCATCGGTGGAAAGAGCATCGGGAGTGATCACTTTGACGGCCACTTCGCGATCGAGCATCGGATCGCGAGCAAGATAAACCACACCCATTCCGCCCCGTCCCAGCTCACGAACAATTTGATACCGGTTGGCAAAGCGAAGCGCCCGCAGTGCATTGGCCAGATCCATCGCGGAAGCGTAGCGCTGGTTCTTGTCCTTGGCCATTGCGCGGCGAAGGATCGGATCGAGTCCCTGCGGCATTAGAGCAGAGATGGAGCTCGGAAGCGGAGGATCGTTTGTGGCAATTTCATGCAAGACCGAAAGAATGCTCGGACCACTGAAAGGAATTTTGCCGGTGGCTGCTTCATATATAACGCATCCCAGGGAGAAAATATCGGTGCGGAAATCGAGAAGTTCGCCTCGCGTTTGCTCCGGCGACATGTACGCCACTGTGCCGACAATCATTCCGGTCCGCGTAAGTTTGCTGAGGGTCTGCTCGCCGCTTAACTTTTCATCCTCAACCTGAACGACTTTCGCAAGGCCGAAATCGAGTATTTTGGCCTGTCCGTTTGCCGTTACTAATATGTTCGAAGGTTTGATGTCGCGATGGATCAGACCTGCTGTATGGGCGGCTGCAAGACCATCGGCAACCTGGGATCCAAGATCCAGAAGCTGCGACAAGTCCAGCGGACCTCGCTGCAACAAGGATTTTAGCGTCTCCCCTTCGACATATTCCATGACGATGAAATCCGTCCCTTCGGCCTCTTCGATGGAATAGATGGTGACGATATTCGGATGGTTTAAAGCGGATGCGGCCCGCGCTTCTTGCAACAGACGCCGCTTCGCTTTGGCATCTTGTGAATCGGAGGCGGACAAGAACTTGACCGCCACCTGCCGGCCGAGCTTGAGGTCCTGGGCTTTAAAGACTTCGCCCATTCCCCCCTCGCCAATTTTTCCAATGATGCGGTAATGAAGTATTTTCTGTTCGGAATCGGATGAATTCAAAATGAGGTTTCCTTCCTTTTGCTAAATCAGGAAAAGTAAAAGTATACCAGAGTGGGACTATTACCCTGTGATCGGCGTCAATTATATTTTCCCCTCGTATTGCCTCAGGTAAAAATGTTACCGGCAAATAACTACAGAACTATACGTCGTCCTGCGCCACAGAAGGTAATATCGGGCATCATTCGACTGTCTTCTTTATATAAGGAGGATGGATGAATTTCAGGACAATCGCTTTCGTTGTGTTGATTCTTTTGCACGCGGGATTTACAATCGCGGCGCCCACCATTACAGCTAATCCAAATCCTGTCAATATTTTGTTTACCGCGAAAAGTGGAACAACAACAATTCAGTGGGACGCAGAAGCTAACCATCCGAACGCCGACGTTTGGCTCTCCATCGATGGAGGAAGTGAAACCCTATTCGATGGAGATTATCATGGGATAAAGTCGGCTACGATTCAGATCGGAAAGAGTTACACATTCAAACTGTATACGAGTAACAAAACTCTACTGGATTCAGTTATAGTTACAGCAAAGCAAAAGTGGCTAACGTTACCATCAGATGTTTTAAAGATCGATTTCATTAAAAACATTGTGGTGGACCCGCATGGAATGTTCGCTAAGATCACGTTTACGACGGACAGCTCATCGCTGCCGGTCGTCATGGTAAGTGAGGGGCCTCCACTATCTTTTCCTGCGACCAGCAAAGAAGATGTAAAAGTGTTCAATCAGGGTGATTTAGTTAGCAGTAATTTTGCGCAGGCAGGAACCGATCATGAGGCGACCTTGCCAGACCTTGAGCCGGACACACAATATCACTACGTAATTTCGGTGTCAGACAAGGGCTTGTGGTACAAAGTGAAAGGAAAATTTCGAACACTCCGCCGTGCTGTGAATGTAACTTTCGAAAAAATCAAAGTGGTAGATGACAGTGACGACTTTGGTGGTGGCGACTTTGAATTCGGTTTTTTCGTGAATGGCCAAAATGCTCCCAATGGTTCACCGATGATACTTTTCAGCGTCGATCTTGCAACGGGCGAATCAAAAACCATTAACATGTCGGCTAGCCTTCAAGGTGTTCCTGGGACTCTACAATTGAAAGCAATTGGCTATGATGACGATGAAGACCATCCGTGCGGTGCTGGTGACGTAGGTAATATATCTATGACAGAGGGCGAAGATGATTGCGGTGAATGGTCAAGTGACGAAGATAGCTTTAATATTGGACCTAACGCGCCAGATGTGAGCAATCCGGAAAGTTTCACCAAATCGTTTACCTTGAAAGCCTATCCCAAAGGAGATGATTCCGACGTTTCCTTTAATGTTACGGGCAACTACAAAGTTTCTTTTGTTCCTTGAAGCGAAGCCGTTAAAGTGGCGATGGATCGCCTACAACAATGAATCCAGCCCAATAATAAGGATGGCGGTAGTTTGGATCCTGGCGTAATTTCAATGCAGCCTGGCGTAACGCTTCGGATTTTCCAAACCTCTTCATTTTCAGATTGCGATGGAACTCCAGCATCAACGCAGCGGTGCTTTCTGAATCCACTTTCCATTGACTCACAACCATCGCGGCGCTTCATCCAGTAGTCCTTTTCTACCAGAAACGGATCGACACTTAACTGAAGAGACGCCGTTTCGAACAATTCCCCGGCATCTGCCAATTCATGAAAGAATTTAGTCA
Organism: Acidobacteriota bacterium; assembly: GCA_046714535.1. Lineage (GTDB taxonomy): Bacteria > Acidobacteriota > HRBIN11 > JAKEFK01 > JAKEFK01 > JAKEFK01. The sequence goes on from JBKKAT010000752.1 coordinate 8,511, forward strand.
TGCATCTCTTCAAATAATTTTCGAGCGGCCGGCTTTCCGTATCGATTCAGGTATCTACGTACTTTTCCTTGATCGAACTCTTTCAAACGGGGCTTCAGATTTTGAACTGCCAGGGATGTGTCATCCGGTAATCGCTTTAAGTTGTTCAGAAGATCCACAAGAAGAAATTCCTTGTCTACGTTGTGCGGATACTCTGGAACAAATCGAAACTCAAATCGTTTTCCTGCCAGAGAGAATTCTCCGGATCGTTTGTGGTTGTAGACCACAGGCCGGTTGGTGGGGCGTTTCTGCTCAGCAGGAAAATAGGAAGTTCAACGCAAAGACGCAAAGACGCAAAGAAATTGAACCGCACAATAACCAACAATCGAGCTCAGAACAATCGAAGTAGCGCCGACGGGCGTTCACTTGTGCTGTTCTGGGATCAATTATTGGAAATTCAGACGCAAAGACGCAAAGAGTGTAAGAAGGGGGATGGAGAGATGATGGGGATAAGGAGATAATTTTTATTTTGAACAATGGCCCTGTTCTTTTGTCACAACTACTTCATGCGGCGGCGGACCAGATTACTTTTCGAGCCATCGGGACATCCTTTTCTCTACTTCTTCCTGACTCGGAGTATTTCCGCTTTCGATGTCCTTCAGCCCGTGTTCGATTTTTTCTCTTACGTAGATGTGATATTGGATATCTTCAAATGAAGACTCATCTGGCAATTGTTCCAGTAATTTTTGAACTTCCTCTTTTGGCGTACCCATACAGGAAATGATAGCATTCTTGCAGAGAATATGTAGCGT
>JBKKAT010000753.1:0-3282 GCA_046714535.1 Acidobacteriota bacterium
ACGCTGAGCTGATCTCTGTTCCGCCACGGCAACTGCTTCGCATTCCGGATCCGGTTTCGTTTGAAACTGCTGCCGCATCTTCCCTTGTTTGTTTGACCGCGTGGCATTCGTTGATCACGAAAGGAAAGCTTCGACCGGCCGAAACCGTTCTGGTGATTGGAGCCGGCGGAGGAGTAAATACGGCTGCCATCCAGATTGCAAAACTTGCCGGCTGCACGGTCTACGTTGTTGGATCGAACGAAGCAAAGTTGGCCGGCGCCCGTGTGCTGGGCGCGGACGTTTTGATTGACCGTTCCAAAGAAGATTGGGGAAAGAAAATATATCAAGAAACCGGCAAAAGAGGAGTCGATGTGGTTGTGGACAATGTCGGCGCGGCCACAATGATGACTTCGTTTCGCGCGGTTCGCCGGGGCGGCCGGATTCTTACGGTGGGGAATACTTCCGGTCCAACTTTTGAAATTGATAACCGCTTCGTGTTTGGAAAACAAATCAGCATCATCGGTTCTACCATGGGCACGTTGAAGGATTTTGCAACGGTAATGAAGCTGGTTTTTGAGGGGAAAATAAGAATTCCCATCGATGCAGAGTTCCCTCTATCAGAAGTGCGCCAAGCGCATGAAAAGATGGAAACGGGCGATTACTTCGGCAAAATTTTGCTGATGCCGTAACTTCACAAATGCTTGGCAGTACCATCTCCCATTATCGGATTGAAAAAAAGTTAGGCGCGGGCGGAATGGGAGAGGTTTATCTGGCGCATGACACGAATCTGGATCGTCTTGTCGCTTTGAAAATTTTGCCGGAAGAGTTTGTTTCCAATCAAGACCGGATGCGCCGCTTTACTCGCGAGGCGAAAGCCGCTTCTGCAATCAACCATCCCAACGTTGCTCACATCTATGAAATTGGCGAGGAGAATGGCATTCATTACATTGTGATGGAGTATGTGGAAGGGGAGTCACTTGCTTCAAGAATGCACCGTTCAGCTTTAGAACCGGATGAAATTCTTCAGCTCGCGATGCAGATGGCAGATGCGCTGCAGGAAGCGCACGGGAAAGGAATAACCCATCGGGACATTAAGCCTGCCAACATCATTTTAACTTCGCGTGGAAAAGCGAAACTGGTCGATTTTGGACTTGCGAAGATTCACCAGCAAGAAGATTCAATAGACAGTCATGTATCCACCGCAAGCCAGACAGAGCTCGGTGTGGCGATGGGCACTCTGCCTTATATGAGTCCGGAACAATTATTGGGGCGGCCGATCGATCATCGAACCGATTTTTTCTCCACGGGTGTGGTCCTCTACGAGCTTTTTACACACAAACTTCCTTTTCAGGGAAATAGTTCGGTTGAAATGGCGGATGCAATTCTGCACAAAATGCCATCCGCAATGCAGGAAGTTCCTTCGCGGTTTCAGCCGGTAATCTCAAAATTGCTGTCGAAGGCCCCGGAAGGACGTTTTCAGCGTGGCGAGGATTTGCTTGCAGACCTGCAGAAATTTCAAATAAAAGATACAACGACTTTCTTATCCATATTAGGACGACGTGCAGTTATCATTCCCCTCCTCTTTCTGTTGTGTGTTGCCGGCTTTCTGGTTATCCGAACAGTTCAGCGCAATAACAAAGTGCGATGGGCTCGTGAAAATGCTCTCTTGAAGATCACCGAATTGATCGATGAAGGAAAGACTGACGAGGCTCTCGATCTTGCATTGCAGGCGGAAAAATACATTCCCAACGATCCGTTGTTGAAAAGTCTTTGGCCCGGAATGTCCACCAAAATATCCATTCAAACAGAACCGGCTGCAGCAAATATTTTCTATAAAAAATATGATTCGCCGGCCGATCCGTGGGTATTCCTGGGAACATCTCCGCTGCAAGATATTCGAATTTCAAAAGGTTACTTTCGTTGGAGAATTCAGAAACAAGGTTATACGGAAATTCTTGCATTATATCCCCGCACGTTCTTCGAGACTGAAGTGACACTTCGATTTAGTCTGGAGGATTACAAAAAAACCCCACCAGGCATGTCCCGTATTCCCGGAAATCGCTCCGACCCAGACGCGCAGAATGCATCCGAATCGATACCGATTGAAGATGATTTCTATATGGACCGCTACGAAGTCACCAATCAGGAATTCAAGAAATTTGTGGATGCAGGAGGTTACAGCAATCGCAATTTCTGGAAAATTCCTTTCGTAAAAGAAGGGAAAAATCTCACTTTTGAGGAAGGGATGGCTTTATTCGTTGATGGAACCGGCAGACCGGGACCTCTGGAATGGGAAGTCGGGAGCTTTCCGCCCGGTCAGGAGAATTCTCCGGTGACCGGCGTTAGCTGGTACGAAGCAGCGGCATATGCGGAATTCGCGCGTAAAGCTTTACCGACAATCTTTCACTGGTTCCACACCTCAGGAACTCGCATCAACCACGTGATGATTCCGTTCAGCAACTTTGGCGGTCGCGGGCCGCACACGGTTGGAAAACAGGAATCGATGAGCCTTTATGGCACTTTTGATATGGCCGGAAATGTGAAGGAATGGTGTTGGACTGAAATTGCTGACGGAAGACGCGTGAACATTGGAGGGTCTTATCTGGAACCCGAATATCTTTTCCTTGAACCGGATAGAAGGGATCCTTTCACGCGTCACAAGACGATCGGTTTTCGTTGTATTCAATATTTGGTACCACCGCCTCCTGCGCTTCTGGGCCGTTATCACACGGATTTTCGGGATTACACAAAAGAAAAACCGGTTGAAGATTCTGTTTATGCGGTTCTCAAAACATTTTATACCTATGACAAAAAACCGCTGGATTCACGCGTGGAATCCAGAGAACAATTGAGTTACCTCAATAAAGAAAAAGTTTCATTCTCCGCCGCATACGGAAAAGAACGCGTGATTGCTTATATTTTTCTTCCCATGAATTCAAAACCGCCCTATCAAACCGTCGTCTATTTTCCCGGGTCATGGGCTCAATACTTCGATTCCAGCGAAAAGCTTGGAGAAAGGGGTGAGCATCTCGATTTTCTGGTGCGTGGTGGACGTGCTGTCGTGCATCCGGTTTATGCCGGAACTTTGGAGCGAGGTGGACGTCCGGATGCTGACAGCCGGAGCTCTGAGGAACTTAGAGAATGGCGAATCAAATACATCAAAGATGTCAGCCGTACCATCGATTATCTGGAGACACGAGCCGATATCAACTCACAGAAGATTGCTTACTACGGTTACAGCTGGGGGGCTCGTGTAGGCTCGATTGCCGGGGCGGTGGAGCCACGGATTCAGACTTTGATTCT
>JBKKAT010000754.1:0-3281 GCA_046714535.1 Acidobacteriota bacterium
GCACCTGTTGTGCTTCTTTTCCGGTCACTTGAATCCATGTCTGAGGAATCATCGCCAGTTCAGAGGAAATAGTTGGAATTTCCTTCGCCTGCAATGCAGCAGTCACTCTGTGAAATGCTTCCGGTGACGTCAGGACTTCAAAATTGCCGGAATCCTCCTGAATATCGTCTGCGCCCGCTTCCAGAGCGACTTCCATCAACTTTTCTTCATCCACAACGTTCTTGTCGATCACGATGGATCCTTTTTTATGGAACATCCAGGAGACGCTGCCCGCTTCCCCCATACTTCCATTGTTACGGGAGAAGATGTAACGCATTTCGGAGACCGTCCGATTCTTATTGTCGGTCATTGCTTCCACCAGAATCGCAACTCCGGCAGGCCCGTAACCTTCGTAGGTAATCTCCTCATACTGGACGCCAGGCAATTCGCCGGTCCCTTTTTGGATTGCCCGTTTGACGTTATCACCGGGCATATTTACTTGCTTGGCTGCCATAATCGCTGCGCGCAAACGAGGATTGCCATCAGGATCCCCGCCACCAATCCGCGCGGCTACAGTTATTTCTTTGATTACTTTGGTGAAAGCTTTGCCCCTTTTAGCGTCCACTACCGCCTTGACATGCTTCACCTTGCTCCATTTTGAATGGCCTGACATAAAATTCTCCTCTGTGAATTAGACGATGGTCGTGTTGGAATCAATTTTATCACAGCCTGTGTCGCCCTGCATAACCTTTAACTTTTAGCTCTTTTGCGGTATAACAGTTTCATGGCTGTAAGTCAGGAACTGTTGAATATTCTCGCCTGTCCCGTCTGCATCAAGAGCGTGCATCTAACGGCGGATGGAAAAGGATTGCGTTGTGAACAATGCAAACGGATCTATCCGATCGTGGATGATATTCCGGTGATGCTGATCGAAGAAGCAACTCTCGAAGAAACTGCGGAAAAACCTTAAAGTCTTTGCATTACTATAGGTCAGTTCTTTGTTTTTTCCGCAAACATGCGTGTAAGAAAGGAGATATCGGGATAGTTGAGATTGGGAGATGAAAAAAATAAAAATTATCTCCTTATCATCATTATCTCCTTATCCCCCTTCTTACACAGGTTGCGACTTTGCGTTTTAATTTTCTCTCTATGGATCGCTCGACCGCCGAAAAACTGATTCAAAGATTTTCTGAGCTGAAGATCCTTGTGCTGGGAGACTATATGCTGGATCAATTTATTTGGGGTCGAGTGGATCGAATCTCACCGGAGGCACCGGTGCCGATCGTGGATGTTGAGCGAGAATCTTTTTCTCTCGGAGGCGCCGGAAATGTTGTCCAAAATCTTGTGGCGATGGGAGCCAGGGCTGTTCCTCTGGGAGTCCTGGGCGAGGACGATGCCGGTAAGAAAGTGCTGGAGCTGTTTCGTGAAAGAAAAGTGGACACGGAAAATCTAATCCGGATGGAACGGCCAACAACGGTGAAAACGCGAATACTCGCTCATCAGCAGCAGGTGGTTCGCGTCGACCGGTAATTGAAAACTCATGTCACTGACGCAAATCGTTCGCGACTGGCGAGCCGTTTTATCGAAATGCTGGACCACGTGGACGGGGTTATCCTGTCTGATTATTCGAAGGGAACCATTACTCCTAATCTATTAGAAGAAATACTTCCCGAGGCGCGAAAGCGGAACAAACTTGTTTGCGTGGATCCGAAGGTCCGTTTCTTTTCTTCCTATACTCCGGTGACGATCCTCACGCCCAACGTCAGTGAGGCCAGCACCGTTCTCGGTTATCCGATCCAGACCGATGCGGAGCTTGCGGAGGCTGGAGAACGCATCCTCAAGACGATTGATTGCCAGGCTGTCTTAATAACCCGGGGGGACAAAGGAATGGCCCTTTTTCACGAAGGACGAATGGTTTTGGTGCCGGCGCGGGCGCGCGAAGTCTACGATGTGACAGGCGCAGGAGATACCGTAATCTCGATCCTTTGTTTAGCTCTTGCTGCGGGCGTTGAACTTCTGGATGCCGTTAAAATGACGAACATCGCCGCGGGAATCGTTGTTGGAAAAATTGGAACGGGGACTGTTGCCCCACAAGAGCTGTTAGCGGAAATGTAGTACGTTGGGAGATAAGTTTGCAATGAAGAATATCTTTTCCATTCTGATCACAATCCTGGTTGCAGCCACAGCTTTTGCGCAACATCACGACACGCAGGACAAAGGCGAGCCGCCGGTGCTGTTGAGCGGTATGGGAAATTATCAACATCCTGTATCCACAAAAAATCCGGAAGCGCAAAAATATTTTGATCAGGGCTTCAATCTGATTTATGCGTTCAATCATGAAGAAGCGATCCGTTCTTTCCAAAAAGCGATCGAACTGGACCCGAACATGGTCATGGCGCACTGGGGTATTGCTTTTGCTCTAGGACCGAATTACAACCGGGAGGTCGACCCGGAACGTGAAAAACAAGCTTATGACGCTGTTCAAAAAGCTCTTTCCCTGTCCTCATCGGCGCCTGAAAACGAGCGCGGTTACCTGGAAGCATTAGCCAGACGATACAGTAACGATCCCAAAGCAGATTTGAAAAAGCTGGCGGTGGAATACAAGGACGCTATGAAAGTCCTGATGCAGCGTTATCCCGATGATCTGGATCTCGCCGTTTTGTATGCCGATTCTCTGATGAATCTCAGGCCATGGAAGCTCTGGAAGCCGGACGGCAAACCCGAAGAAGGCACGGAAGAATTGGTAGCCGTGCTGGAATCTGTGTTAGAGCGCTCTCCGATGCATCCGGGCGCAAATCATCTGTACATTCACGCTGTGGAAGCTTCCCCTCAACCGGAAAGGGGGCTGGCCAGCGCGGAAAGACTGGAGACTCTGGTTCCCGCAGCAGGCCATCTGGTTCATATGCCCGCACACATCTATAGCCGGACCGGTAGCTTTGCAGATGCTGCCTCGCAAAATGAAGCGGCGATCCTGGCCGATGAAAAGTATTTCAAGGAATCAGGCGTCCGGCAAGGTTTTTATCCGGAAATGTACTACAACCATAACATTCATTTCCTTGCTTATGCGCGTTCGATGGAGGGAAGGTTCGGCGATGCAAAAAAAGCGGCTGATCAGCTTGTAGCGAATGCTTTGCCACATGCTAAGGAGATGGCAATGCTGGATGCATTTACTCCAACTTCCATGCTGGTGCTCTTGCGTTTTAGAAAATGGAACGATGTGATCAATATGGCAAGACCCGGCGAAGGAATCCCGATCACCACGGCATTCTGGCACTATGGGCGCGCGCTGGCATTTGCGCGGA
>JBKKAT010000755.1:0-3974 GCA_046714535.1 Acidobacteriota bacterium
GTGGACAAAGAATCTTATCATTTTTGCCGCACTCGTTTTTGCCAAAGAGTTGGGAGATCCACACCACCTGCTGCTATCGGTGTGCGCTTTCCTGAACTTCTGTGTGCTTTCCAGCGCGGTGTATTTGCTCAATGATGTAGTCGATTACGAGAAAGACCGATTCCATCCAATCAAAAGCCAGCGTCCGATTGCAGGAGGAAGGATCAGCCGCTCTTTTGCGGCAACTTCCGGAGTTGCTCTGTATGTGGTGGCCCTGCTGGTTGCGTTCCTCATCAACCCTGCATTCTTCCACATAGCATTGATCTATTCGGCAATAACAATCGGATATACCTATTACTTTAAGAATATTGCCATACTGGATGTGATGGCAATTTCCATGGGTTTTGTGCTACGAGCTGTCGCCGGCGGAGTGGTGATCGGTGTAGAGTCCTCTTTCTGGCTTCTACTTTGCACTTTTCTGCTCGCGCTGTTTTTGGCGCTCAGTAAACGACGCCATGAGTTGGTCCTGTTATCAGAAGATGCAAGCAAGCATCGAACCAACCTGGCAGAATACAGTCCCTATCTTCTTGATCAGATGATTGGTGTAGTAACAGCCTCCTGTGTGCTGGCTTATACGCTGTACACGGTCTCAGAAGAAACGGTAGCAAAATTCCACACAGATCGACTCTCTTTCACAGTTCCATTTGTGATTTTTGGAATTTTCCGCTACCTCTATTTGATTCATCAGAAAAACGAAGGCGGAAGTCCCAGCGTTCACCTTTATTCCGACAAACCTTTGCTGGTTTCGATTATTTTATGGGTGGTGGCTTGTGTTGGGATCATTTATTCCGCGAAGTAAGAAGGCGAAAAAGTCTGACAGGAAACGGGAAATAACGTAAGGAGAGAATATGAAAGACGTCAAGGTCCCCTCACATCAAATCGATGTGGTGGAGATCATGAAAAAGATCCGTCAGTCAGCTTCCGGAAACCGGACAGAACTGACGCAAGACGATCGAATCAAACGCGAAGCTAAAAGTGAGTTTCAAACTTTGATTCAGAACGCGCAGGTCCCTGATGCAGTAGCGGACCTGATCAAACAACAAACTTTTTTTGAACCCTATGATCCCCGAACACTCTATGTTTCTAAGCGTCCTGGAATCGGGACGATTCTTGGAGTGATTCGGCGGCTGCTAAAACCATTTACCAAACTATTTGTCAACCTGGATCCTTTGGCTTATGAGGTGCATCGCCTGACAGCGTTAAACAATCTCTATCTCAAGGCAATTCAAGACCTGGTCTACAAGTCTTCCGCTTTGCAGGTAGAAATGTATCACTTCAAAAAGAGAAGTAGCGGTGGCCGGCATCGTACGGAAAATCCACGCTACAATAATAATTCAGGCTCGAATCACAGACGGCATCGGGATCGCCAGCACCGGCGAGAATCCGGAGACAATAGAAATGGGCAACCTGCCAGGATCCATTCCGCGGTGGAACCTCCCTCGCAATAAATCATCAAGGGCGGCCTTCGGGTCGCCCTTCCCGCTATTTTAGTGCCAAAGTAATGAGTCATGAGTCATGAGAAACTGTGAAACAATATTCAGCTGGTCTCATTACTCATTACTCATTACTCATTACTATTTATGAAGATTGCATTTGTAATACAGCGGTACGGATTGGACATAAACGGCGGAGCGGAGCTTCACTGCCGGTATATCGCAGAACGCCTTTCGCGTTACGGCGAAGTGGAAGTTCTGACCAGCTGCGCCAAAGACTACATTACCTGGCGAAATGTTTATCCACCTGGCGTCGAAAAAATTAACAATATTCCCGTTCGCAGATTTCGCGTAGACGAGGAAAGAAATCCGAATCACTTCGGCCGTTTGCAACAGGAACTGCTCCAGTATCCGCACACGGAACAGGATGAACTGAGATGGATGGAAGAACAGGGACCACGCTCCACCGATTTAATTCAGTTCATCAAGAAAAACAAAGACAACTATCAGTTCTTCATCTTTTTTTCTTACCGCTACTATCATAGTTTTCATGGCATCAGGACCGTGCCTCACAAATCGATTCTTGTCCCCACAGCTGAACCGGATCCAGTGATTCACTTCAAAATCTTTAAAGGGTTGTTTCATTTGCCTCAAGGCTTTGTTTACAACTCGTTGGAGGAAAAAAGATTAATTCAAGGACTCAGCGCGAATTATCAGGTTCCTGGCGAAGTGGTTGGAGTCGGATCGGAAATCCCATCAACAACCGACAATTGGAATTTCCGCAAGAAATTCGCCATCCAGGATCCCTTCCTTCTATTTATAGGAAGGATTGATGAAAACAAAGGCTGCGCGCAGCTTTTCGATTTCTTCTTACGTTTTAAAGCACAAGACAAATCCAATCTCAAACTGGTCTTAATTGGCTCACCGATCATGAAAATTCCAGAGGACAACTCCATTCTTCATTTGGGATTTGTGAACGATCAGGACAAATTCGATGCGCTCCAAGCCAGCGAATTATTGGTTATGCCTTCATTCTATGAGTCTCTTTCCATGGTTTTACTGGAAGCATGGGCACTGGGAAAACCCACATTGGCGAATGGAAACTGCCGCGTTTTAATGGGACAATCCATCCGGAGCAACGCAGGTCTTTTTTACACCGACTACGAAGAATTCGAACGCTGCTTGCATTATCTTCAAAAGAATCCGGAAACGCGAGTCGCCATGGGAGAGAATGGTAAGCGTTTTTATCAGGAAAATTACGGCTGGGAAATCATTGAGAAGAAATACCTGCGCCTCATGGAGACAGTGAAAAATTGATGGAAACGCACCAGTTTGTAACCGCGCTGAGTTACGGAGACGCCATCGGGGATTACACTCTCGAAATCCAGCGGATCCTCAGAGAAAAAGGATACAACTCGGAAATCTATTCTGAAATTGTGCACCCGCGCATGGCAAAGCACGTACGGCCGATGTTTGATTATGAGTTTCATCAAAGCGATGACGTTTTAATGCTCGTTCATTTTTCCATTGGATCGGAGTTAGGGCTTTTCATTCCTTATTCTCGCGGAAAGAAAATGCTGATCTATCACAACATCACTCCCTTTTCCTGGTTCGTGGATATCAACAGCCTGCTGGCTTATCAGTGTCTGGTGGGCAGAAATCAGCTGGCAAAGCTGAAAGAGTATTGCCCGCTCGCTCTTGCTGATTCGGAGTACAACCGCCAGGAACTTGAAACGCTCGGCTTTGCGCGCACCGGTGTGCTTCCGATCCGGCTGAATTTTGATAAGTTTGACGAAAAACCGGATCCGTTGACGATGAAGCTCTACGATGATCATCGTACGAATATTATAGTAGTCGGCCGGGCGATTCCGAATAAAAAACTGGAAGATTGCCTGAAGGCCTTTACCTACTATCAGAAATACGTGAATCCATTGAGCCGTTTGATTTTTGTCGGTCTCTCAGGAGGATTTGAACGTTACCTGTTTGCTCTGCGAAACATGGTTACCGATCTGGGAGCGCAGGAAGTGGTTTTTACAGGTCACATTCAGTTTGAGGAGATTCTGGCCTATTTTAAGATCGCCGATGCCATGCTGATCATGAGCGAACATGAAGGATTTTGCGTGCCTTTGCTGGAAGCTTTTTATATGAACGTCCCGGTCCTTGCCTGGGATGCTTGTGCGATCCCTTACACCGCCGGGGAAGGCGCGATTCTAGCGAATCAAAAGAAAAACTACGCTGAAATCGGCGAAATGCTGAACTCGATCTGTTCCGATTCGGAGCTTCGCGCCCGGGTTTTGAAAGCTCAACAGAACCAGCTGAAGAAACAAGATAAATTCCCGTTCGAACAAACATTGCTTCAAAGCCTAGATCAGCTGAAAAGCCTACCTTCACTTTATCGAAAAGAAGTGTTAGAGGTTAAATGTTAGAGGTTAAAAGTTAAAGGTTATAAGTTAAAAGTAGCGCCTCACATGCGACCTTAACCTTTAACTTTTAACCTTTAAC
>JBKKAT010000756.1:0-5157 GCA_046714535.1 Acidobacteriota bacterium
GTTCGGAGCAGGTCCTGGTCTTGTTTGAGCGAGCCATTCTTTATAGATGGCGAAAGATTTTTTGGTGTCCACATAGATGTCACCGTACTGGTCATCCGCTGATATTTTTTCGAGCCGCACTTTTTGGTGCCAGCAATGCATGCCGCTTATCGGGTCCGGGTGAACGGGAAAGGTAATGTTTTGATGCACGCCACCATCGGTCCACCAGATGCGGGACGAATCGGGATCTTCACTGCGAAAAGGTTTGATTCCTTCGATGTGTCTCATGCGGTAGCTTCCGTCTCCGACTTCATCGATTTTCACCAGTGCAGTGGCCCAGCGGCTGCCCTGATCCGCATCAAGTCTCCATCTGCCCATATGATGGGAGCAGGCAATGACACCGGGCCTGATACTCTCGGTTCGCCAGATGCGGTTCACGAAGTAGCCGATCTCTGTGTGGACCTTGATGAGATCCGAGTCGCGCAAACCAAGACGCTCTGCATCGGAATGATGTATCCAGACAGGATTCTTATGCGAGATCTCGTTAAGCCATTTCGCGTTTCCCGATCTCGTGTGAATCATCGTAGGCAAACGAAAAGTTGGAATCAAAAAGAATTCATTTTTTGCCGAATCCAGATCTTCCCGCGCGATGTGACTTTTTACATACGTAGGGATCGTATATTCCGGCCATTTCCATTCTTTCATCGTTGGCGAATAGAATTCCAGTTTTCGCGATGGAGTTGTAAAACCTTCTAAGAGCTTGCCATTGATGTTGACTCCCACCGCTTTGCCATCTTTTTTTGCAACGCCGGTCGTACTATCGATTTCATAGTTCGCATCGGGCAACGGCTTCCTGTGCTTTTCATAAACATTTTCAGGAATTTCAAAAGCGCCATACTTGCGCATGTATTCCAGAGGCGAAAGATTTTCTTTTGCTGCGGCAGCCGGAAGGCCGGGGACGGAATTTTCGAAAATCCACCGGTAGTATTCATCAATGCGCAGTTTGCGTCCCGCTTCATAAGGCGATTCAAAATATTTTCGGATTCCTAAATCACCGGTAGGATCCAGGTGCCAGGAGAGCTCGATCCAGAATTCATCTTCTTCCCACACTTTGCCGGGGTTTGCTTCGTAAGTGAAGTTGACCTTTTTCCCCATTTTTTCCATTGCGACGCGTAAGACCGGCTGCCGGAAAGAAACCCAGCGCCCTGCGTGTGTTTCCTGGCTTTGAATGTCGTGTCGTTCCCCGGCGTGTCCCATGGGAAGAATGTAATCCGCAAACAATGCTGTTTCGCTCCAGGTGGGAGTCAGCGCAACATGTAATCCGATTTTGGATTCATCTTTCAACACTTCCATCCAGGTGAAACCATCCGGATTTGTCCAGACAGGATTGTAAACACGCGTGAAGTAGACATCCAATTTGCCGCGTCCTTCTTTCAAGAAGTGTGGCAGAAGAAAACTCATTTCATAATGAGTCAGCGGATATTCATCGGGGAAAAGCAAAGTGTTCCAGAATTTTTGTCCGGGAGGTTCGAGCCAGAAAGTGGGATTGTATTTCGTCCAGGTATTCGGGAGCATGCCGCCGCGGGAGCCAACGCTTTCCGTGAGCACGTGCAGGAATTCAAGACATCGCGCAACGTTCCATCCACCGCGATTTCCCGATGCAGTGCCGCGCCAGATATGCGCCGCAAATGCGCTTCCAGCTCTCCCGATCCCTTGCGCAATTTCCACGATCGTCCGCGCTGGGATTCCCGCTTCTTTTTCCCCGAATTCGGGTGTGTACTGCGCGTAAAGTTTTTTCAATTCGATTTCAAAATTGGCAAATGTGCATTCGCTTTCAGAACGTTCTTCGCGCATAAACTGTTCCCAGTTGGTCCAGTCCCGAACGAAGTCGCGATCGTACAAATCTTCCTGCAAAATGACGTTCGCCATTGCGAGCAGCAGAGCGGATTCGCTTCCCGGCCACGCAGGTAGCCAGTAATCGGCCATGGACGCGGTGTTGGAGAGGCGCGGATCGATCACCGCAAGTTTTGCGCCCTTCAATTTTCCTTCGATGATTCGCTGCGCGTGCGGATTGAAGTAATGCCCGGATTCCAGATGCGCGCTCAGGAGAAGAATGAATCTTGCATTGGCGTGATCAGGGGATGGCCGGTCGGCCCCTTGCCAGAGCTGATAACCCAGACGAGCGCTCGAAGAGCAGATGTTCGTATGGCTGTTGTGACCATCCACACCCCACGCTTTTAATACCCGATCCATGGTTCGTTCGTGACCTGGACGTCCGACGTGGTACATGACTTCGTTGTTGCGTCCTTCGCGAATTGCAGTTGCAATGCGGCCGCCGATGTCTTCTAACACTTCGTGCCAGTCGACACGGGTCCATTTTCCTTCACCCCGTTTTCCGGCCCGTTTCAGCGGGTAGAGGATGCGTTCCGGATCCTTGATCTGATTGATGGTGGCCGGACCTTTGGCGCAATTCTTTCCGCGACTCCCGGGATGAACCGGATTCCCCTCAAATTTGCGAATCTCCATCGTCTCTTTGTCAATGTAAGCGAGGAGCCCGCAAGCTGCTTCGCAGTTGAAACAGATCGTGGGAACCAGTGAGTAGTGGCGCTCCACGCGACGGGGCCAGGCGCGCGCTTCGAACTCTACCCAGTCATCCCACTTTTCCGGTGGTGGATAATCACTCAGTTCCAATGAGAAACCTCTTTTTTAAAAATATTCATGACAGGGGAACCACCTGACCGGCCCGGACCCACACGCGTTCATACAAAAGCAAGCCGATCAACGCCGCCATTCCGGCCGGTCCCATGTTATTGAAATACAACAATACGAGCGGGACAAAAATGCCGACAAAAATTCCTCCGATCCAGAACGTTAAATTCTTTCTGTACATGTAACGTGCTGCTATCTTTGCATCTTTGGTGCTGTGAACGGCCATTAAGTCGAGTGTGATTAAGGCTCCGTGCAAGATCAACGACAGCAACAAAACTCCCTGTACGAATGGTGTTCGATCATCGATGCTGATGACAGTGCTCGAACCTGCCAGCAACGCCATCACAATCAAATGAACGGCGAACAAGGGTGATTGCCAGAAATCGCGGCCCTTAGCTTGCCAGAACAAAAATGCGCTGTAGATGGCCGACCCGAATGCGAACAGAGCGGCAAGATAAAAGGTGACCAAAAACAGTTCCGGAGATTTCAGGATGTATCCAAAAATCAAATTCAATCCGAGGAAAAGACCAAAACCGATCAGAATAAAAGCTCCGCGCGTTAGCCAGCTTCTCCACTGCGGCCGGAAAATGATGAAATGAAATCGCCCCGGCTGTTTGAGATCGATGATTAGCAGAACAGTAGTGACAGCAAGGAGAAGAATTGCAGCGATGTTGAAAACCAGCGGGAAATACAATTCGCCGGAAAGAATGGACGCAACAAAAGCAAACAAAGGGATTCCAGCGGCCATCGATTTTGTCCATAAGTAAGCCGCAACTTTTCCGCCCCAGGATTGTTCATGCGATTGGCCCTGATCGTAAACACGAACTGCTTCCGACTCGGCCTGCTCCAAACGAGGTGGTGCGATCTGATAAACCCGCTGTGGAATTTCGCTCCACATGTAGCTTTCGGGCGTGGAAGCATAAATAGGATTGAGCGAAGCTTCGTCCCCTTCGATGTAATAGACGTTCGGGCGTGTTCCTTTCTCCGGCTTGCGAACTTGCACTTGATGGCGCGCCAGCATTTGCGAAATTTCGGTGGACGCATCATCCATATCGCCTGCGATAATTGCGTGCTCGGGACAAACGTTCACACAAGGAGGAGCCAAACCAACCTCCACGCGGTGAGCGCAATAATTGCATTTGGCCGCGGTTTTGTTGTCCGGATGAATGTAGATCGCATCGTAAGGGCAGGCCTGCATACAGGCTTTGCAACCAATGCATCGATCTCCGTCAAAGTCTACGATGCCGTCTTTTCGCTGCCAGAGAGCCGTTACGGGACAAATTTCCACGCAGGGGGCATCCGAGCAATGATTACAACGTTGCACGGAAAAGATTCTGCGAGTGCTGGGAAATTCTCCCTTCTCGACATATTTCACCCACGTCCGGTTAACACCGATCGGCAAATCATGCTCCTGCTTGCAGGCAACGGTACAAGCGTGACATCCAATGCATTTCCGATTGTCGATGATGAAGCCGTACTTCATGGAAAAATCATTATATCGGGTGTTCTTCACGGAGTCACTGCGATCACGGAGATGCTAAAATGATTTCCAAATGGTTGGTTCACTCAATGCCGGGGAAACCTTAGGGCATTACAGGATTCTTTCACTTCTTGGCGCAGGTGGAATGGGTCAGGTGTACCTTGCGGAAGATACAAAACTGGACCGTCGTGTTGCCTTAAAGGTCCTGCCTCCGGAGCTGGCTTCCGATGCGGACCGGATGCGACGTTTCCTCAGCGAAGCAAAGTCTGCTTCTGCGGTGAAACATCCCAACGTTGCTCACATCTACGATGTAGGCGCGGAGAAAGACCTGCACTTCATTGCGATGGAATATATCGAAGGTCAAACTCTTTCCGATCGCCTCAATGAAAGCGAATGTTCAGTACCTCTTGTTCTGGATACCGGTGTGCAGGTTGCCGATGCGTTGGATGAAGCTCATTCGAGCGGAATCATCCACCGTGATTTAAAACCTGCAAATCTTATGATTACACGCCGCGGGCAAATCAAAATCCTCGATTTTGGTCTTGCGCGGATGGAGGAGCCCAAAAGCGATTCCGGCGCCACTCAATTGAGCACAAAGAGTATGACTTCGCCAGGATTGGTGATGGGCACCGTTCCCTACATGAGTCCCGAACAGGTTCTCGGCAAACCGGTCGATTCGCGGAGTGATCTGTTTTCATTCGGCGTGATTCTCTATCAAATGCTGACGCGCCGTTTGCCATTTTCGGGCAATGCTACACCGGAGCTGATGGATTCGATTTTACACAAGCAGCCAGAACCACTTTCCCGATTCAATTACAATGCACCACCGGAGTTGGAGCGAATTGTCCGGAAGTGTCTGGAGAAAGACGTTGAAGATCGCTATCAATCTGCGAAAGAACTGCTCATCGATCTACGCTCACTGAAACGGGAAAGTCAGTCGGGAGTAACCGTTGCCCCGAAAAAGAAGAAGAAATTGTTTTCTGCACAAA
>JBKKAT010000757.1:0-8357 GCA_046714535.1 Acidobacteriota bacterium
GAAGTAGCCGGACTCTTGAAGATGCATGAACAGGACCGGCACGCGCATTTTGAAACGGATGTTGAGATACTGCTTGCCAGTTCACCCGAAGTTTTCATCACGGTAAGTCGTGGAAAAGTCAATCGCGTCACAAAGTCGCAGGAACGGGAGATGTTCACGTCGTATTTTCAAAACGCAACTTAATACGAATGGGACGATCTGGAGCCGCCTATCGCGCGTGTCTCAAAAGATGGAACCATGGGTTGGATCATCAGCCGGGTCAAGGTAAGGCGCGTGCAAAAAGATTCAGCAGGTAAAGAGCAAGAGCAAAAATTTGTTTATGCGGGAATCATGACTTACGAAAAGTTGCAGGGTAAATGGATCCGCAGCGCGAACGACTCCACTTTTGAGTAAATCGCTCAATCCAGGAACATAGCCGGACTAATTGTTATCGTCATTATTTTCATCGGCCGGCTTTTGTAAATTCATTCTTTTCTGTTCTGAGTGTATCCACTCTTGAATTTCGATGGAGGAAATTTTTTCAAGTCCTCCTTTGGATTCAATAAAGCGCGCAAATCGCTTCATTCTTTCGGGTTGTGTATTTTTCTTAGAGTTACCTGTCCACACTTTAGTAAATTTCAAAAGCACCGATAAGAGCGCGAGTGACATTGCTTCATTTGCTGGTATCCCGCCGTAAGAATCGCCCAACAGACAACGCGCATACTTACTGAGTTAGCAACTGCTGAATCTCTGCGGAGCTCAGCACTCTATTAAAGATTCGAATATCATCCAGATAACCATGGAATTTTCCCCAGGATTGACCACCTAGATTAAAGAGGGGGTGAATGTTGATTGAGCTTGCAGTTCCATAGTTAATCAAGCCACCATTCACATAAAGCCACGGTTGCTTATCCTTATAAACTATCGTCACATGGGTCCATCCAGTTATCGGGCCTTGATAAGTTAATCTTGCCGGGAGATAACTGGCAGAATGTTCATAAATGGTGATGCCATTCGTACCGACGGAAACCCCAACGCCGGCATCCGGTGGGTTCATGTAACTAGGATCGAGAGCGAATCTTTGCCCGGATAAGCCTGCCACTTGACCGCTTGTAGCAGTATCAATCTCATGCTCCGACAGAGGATTCACCCAAAATGAAACTGTGAAGTTGTTTTGGATCGCGCTCATTGTGGCATCTGCAAAGGACACATAATCATCGACACCGTCAAACTGCAATCCACTACCATGTTTACCAGACACCCATTTCACACCATTTTGCAGTGTCCCAATATTCTGGTTGCCTGACGAGTCTCGGGTAACAACACCAGAGGCTTCATCCAGTTTCCAATGCGTTTCTCCCATGATCCTTTGAAGATCCGAAGGGGATAGAGCATATGAGTAGATGCGAGCATCATCTAACAAACCATCAAATTTGCCATAGGATACTGCTCCAAGAGCGGACGCCATCGGCACCACGTTGGTTCTCGTGCTGGTTAATCCCACGCGCACCAATTGTCCATTGATATACAGCCTCGGCTGCTTGTTTATGTACACGACGGCGATATGGTTCCACCCAGGCATGTAGGTCTGGTGCACAAGAAGTGGTGGCATATAACCGCCGGCATGTTCATAAACACTGACTCCATTCCAGCCTACGGAGACACCGGCACCTGCGTCATTTCCTCCGCGCCACAACGGTTCAAAGGCGTATCTTTGTCCGGTAGTTCCAGAATAGCCAGTGGTACTTTCAACATCGATTTCATGCGTTGATCGAGCGTTTGCCCAAAACGCAATGGTGAACGTGTTTGAAATTTGTTTCAGGTTCTCCATTCGCGCGTAAGAACTTAGCAGCACGTGATCATCCACGCCATCAAAGTTCACGCCTCCGGCCATTTTTCCGGAAGACCACATGTCAACCGGTTTTAGTTGCCCATGGTTAGAGTTTCCAGAATGATCCCAGAGAATATCACCCGTTTTCTCATCGCATTTCCACTGCGCAGCGAGTCCCATCATCGCAGGGACGCCAGCCATATTGACGTTATCGTATATCCGAACATCATCGATTAGTCCGTCATAATGACCAGAAACATAATACGGTCCACCGAAGGTGTTCGGAATGGGAACAAGCTTATTTCTGGGGCTGAACGCGCCACTCCGTAGCAGAGTTCCATTCACATATAGATGAGGTTGCTTCTGGAAGTACACCACGGCTATGTGTGTCCATTCATTGATCTGAGTTGGATAAACAAGAACAGCAGGCATATAGCTTGGGCCATGTTCGTACACGCTAATTCCGTTTGTTCCGACTGAAACACCGACGCCCGCGTCATTGCCTCCAAGCCATAACGGTTCAAAAGCGTACCTTTGCCCGGATACACCGGCTATCCCGGTCACCGATTCAGGATCGATTTCGTGAGTGGATCGAGGATAAGCCCAAAACGAGATAACGAAACTATTATTGATGTTTGCCAGGGACGTATTGCCGGGATCAACTTTTACATAATCGTCGATTCCGTCAAAATCCAATGCGGTTCCAATTTTTCCTGAGGTCCATCTAACCCCATTATTCAGCGTGCCTTTGTTTTTGTTTCCAGAAACATCATCTGATATGTTGCCAGTGCCTTCGTCAAGTTTCCAATGGCTGGCCAATCCCGCAACTCTGACTACATCGGCATCAGAAAGCGATCTGTTGAAGATGCGAACGTCATCTATGAAGCCATCGAAATGTCCCCAGGAGTAACCACCGATAGCGGTCGGGACAGGCCGGACTTGTGTTATGGGACTGGTTAATCCAATGCGAACCAAGTACCCATTCACATAAAGCTTCGGCTTTTTGTCCGCATAAACAACGGTAATATGCGTCCACCTTGATATCGGGGCTACGTAGGAAAGCAAGGAAGGGGCATGACCCGGCGAATGCTCATAAACACTCACTCCATTGGTTCCAACAGAGACGCCGACGCCAGCAGCTCCTTGCCCCAGATTGGCCGGTTCCAGAACAAATCTTTGGCCAGAAGTTCCTCCGATTCCGGACGTGGACTCTGCATCAATTTCGTGAGTAGAACGCGGTTGAGCCCAAAAAGATATTGTGAAATTGTTGTTGATTTGGTTCAGAGTATTTGCAGCTACGGAAACGCGATCATCAACACCATCCAGGTTGATCCCATATCCACGCTTTGCATTAATGTAATGGGCCCCATTCATGAAGCTTCCTGTATTGCCATTTCCGGAAGCGTCGACTGCGACCGGAGTACCCACTTCGTCCAATTTCCAATAGGCTCCGTTTCCGATCAAGTCCTCAAGAGTAGGATTTGTAACAGTAACACTCACCGTAGCAGTTGAATCAAACTCACCATCTGTCACCGTGTAATTAAAAGTATCGACTCCAGTAAAGGAAGCTGGCGCGTTGTAGGTAATTGTATTGTTGAAGTTAACAGCTACCGACCCATAGGAAGGCTGCGAAGTGGATTCTATAGCCAGAACGTTCCCTTCAGGATCCGAATCATTCGTTCGAACATCAATCGTTTTAGAAGTGGACGCGCTAAGTGTAAACGAATCGTTTGCAGCACTGGGAGAGGTATTTTTGATAATACCGCTTTTGAAAACGTCTATGTCACCATCACCGGGCAAGCAAAACACAAATTCGGAGCAAGAACATCCCGCCGGTGTGCAATTGGAATTCTGGTAACGATAGATATCCTTGCCATTAGCAATTACGTCATACGACGGGACGCAATCATGTTGTCCGGTTAACTCATATTGACCACTCTGATTTACGGTAAGAAAGAAATCGTAATCAACGGCAGGAACCAAGAAATTAAAGCTGCTAGAAGCTGAAGCCTTCGCCCGGATTTTAATTGAGCTTGGATTCTGCTCAACAATTGAGATCGATAGGGGACCGTTCGGGAACTTCGGGAATGAGTCCTCTATCCAAAGATGGCAATCATTGGGGATTGCGTCGTACTCACTCGCGTGGATCAATCCGTCATCCGATAAAGCATCACTGGAATATATGCTCGTCGGATTCAGTATCCCCTTACCCAATAACACTAGTGGCAATTGATTGTTGTCCCGGAATATTACGGTGAAATCCTGTCTGACTCGATATTGGTCGGAATTGTTCTGAAAACCTCTATCATCCGTCTTTACTATCTTGTGCCACTGGTTAAAAGCTCCACAAAACGCAGATGGATCACAATAAGCCACATCCACATAGTTGGACGGAATGAAAAGCCCGGTTGAAAAGTTGAATGTTTTTCCAACACATGCAGTTTCCTGAGGCGTCGCAGTGCCGATTCGGTGATTGAATGCCGGAAAATCACCGAACAAGTACGAGATGTCCCCATCGATTGCAACTTCTTCGGCACAGCAATCCTTAAGCGATACTTCGAAATCGCGTATACCGGACGTAGAGGTTGGATTCTTATCAACAATATCGACGCATTGCAGATCATCCTGACTGTTGAGCCGATGAAATCTAAAATTACGGAGTAGCCCAGTTCCTTGTGTCTTAACAACCGGTGGAAGGGGACCTCCGATCATTTCAAAGCAGAGCTCAAAGTACAAACGCCACCCAACTACACCAGGAATCTCTCCGCCAATATCGCCAAAAAGGCAATAGACGACGTCACTGTCTCCTCCCAAACAGATGGATGCCTGGAACGAACCCTCCAGGAATGCCCACCGGACAAAGGTCATTGTACGAAGAGGGACTTTCAGTCCCGAGGGCAGCAAATTATTCAGAATCAAATCCCCGAATTTTCCCCATTTTCCGTTCAAAGGGTTCTGAACAAGCGTGGTGCTCCAAATGCTATCGATCAACATTCTGCTGCCATGGAAATCCAGGCAGTCAGTATCGGAGTATTGCGCTGTTACATTCTGCATCCCTCCCTCCGCGTGGAGAGTGAATTGTTGGATATGAATTTCCGGTGCATTGGGACTTCCAGCATTAATAGTCTGGGTTTGCGTTACAACGGACGCACTGTTGGCGCGCAGCGCCATGGGTAATACCTCACGCAGCCCGCTGGGCTTTTCAACAATGATCTCAATTCCGCCGGGGTTGGACCCATTTACTTGCATCAGTCCATGGATATGGGAATCATTTGTATTATCCAAATCGATAAACTGAATATCCCCATTCGGTGAAAACACATTCGCCCCCTGCAGGTTCACACCGATCAAGTCCACAACGTACAAACCTCCCAGATGAACTTCGGAAGGTGTGTAGAGGTCCACCTCCGGGGCATTTCCGACTACGCGGAATGCGGTTCCGTCAGCCCCCAGTTCGTTCTTGACATACAACGCATAGTGCCCGGAAACGTCAGGGTTCGTTGCGTTCACGCTTACTTGCATGGTTTTACCATCTGCAGAAATGCTTTGTATTTGCGCCGTAGGAAAGGCACGGTCCGGTTGCTGGGGATCGACTTTCTTGGTCCCGATGGAAACAATGGCATTCGTGAATCGAACTCCACGAATAGTAAGCGTGCTAACGATTCCTGCTTGAATTTGATTCGGTTCGATGCTGTCAATTCTAGGTGGAGAAGTAACTAATCCCTGGATCTGAAATTGGAACGCTGGAAAAGATGGGTCATCGCAATTGATCGTAACTGTTCCTGAGTAAAGTTTCGCCTGATTCTGGTTAAGCTTGATTCGAAACTTACTGCTACCTCCAGGAATGATTTGCGATGACAGCACCACATTGGAGGCCTGTTGAAATCCTTCACCAAAGAAGAGATTCGTTGGATTCGTAATATCGAGATTCGCGTTTCCATCGTTATAAACGGTAAAATTTCGCTGTACCTCAACACCGGAAGTCGTATCAGGAAAATTGTAAGTCGAATTATGACTGATAACGGATCCCTCTTCCGAAACGACTCGTATCGATGGATGTCCTTGATTGTTTACATTGACCTTAACGGAGAAGATAAACGAAGCGTCATCCGCATCGTTTGAGTTGATTGTAATCGCGCTTTGAACGAGACCGATCACGCAAGAAACAAAGGTAACGGTGAATTTTTTCTGATCTCCTGCGGCTATACTCCCTGATAAAAATCCGGAAAGCGTAAAATTTTGGCCCTGGATCGACACAGAACTCACATTTAGAACGGCATTTCCATCATTGTGGATGGTGAAGTCACCGTTCACGGGATTATTACAAACCGTTTCCGGCATCGTATAAATGGAACCCTTGGGAATTCCTGAACTAACAGGATTTGTAATTCGGATAGAAGGCGCAGTCGTGGGATTGACGGTTATAAAAAGCTCAACCTCGAACGGATTCTCATCAGCATCATTGGAAAAGATTTTGATCGTGGTACTAAAAGTTCCCGACGTGGCAGATTGAAACTGGACCGCGAATGAACTCCAATTCTGAACACTATCGCTTTCTGGTTGAATCTGAGGCGCCAGAACGACACTTGGAATCTGGCTGAACGAGGCCGAACCGGAAAGCACGTTCGTTGGATTTGAAATCGAAAGAGTCGCAGTTCCTACATTAAATACCTTGAAAGTACGCGCTGTCACAGTATTTACGTTGACAGCGGTAAACCAGTACGGTTTCCCTTTGTTCTGCAGTACAGTGCCGCCCAGAAGTTCGATATGAATATCAGGTTTAGGGTCTGGTGGTACATAGCATGTAACTGTAAACCGAAAGGGATTTCCATTTGGGTCATTGGTATTTAGCCGGATTGTTGCTGTATGCAGCCCTGTAGTTGTGGCCTCAAATGCAATTCTAAACTTACTCTCTGAACCGGGAGATATAGTGTCGCTAAGTACTACGGCCGAGGCTTGAATAAATCCTCCGGTGTTACTTTCTATCAATGCCTTAGGATTGCCGATGGTAAGATTCGAATCGCCCTGGTTATAAACAGTAAAACCTCTTGTAACGAGCGAGTGCAGTGGTATCACGGGATAAGAAAATGTCTCTCCATTAGAAATCCATTTGCCGGTGCCGGATTGAATCTTCATAATAGAACCAGCATGGACCGATAGATTGAAAGTGAGTATCAAGAGCGCTGAAACTGCAATTAAACTAACTATGTGTCTCATAGACCCCTCCCGTTCCCTGAATCGGAGCTGCCAGCAGTAACTCTTGATTTGCGTTCACACCTCTCCATCAGGCGCACGCAATGAGACTTTGCAACGACCATACCAGGTTTCGATACAAATCCGATTTTGTCGTGAAGTCGAATGTTGATGTGGTGAAGTAAATAGCTTTGGGCGAATTGCTGAAAGTTAGTGGAGGATCGCTACAAATGAAATGACTTGAGTTCAACTATTTGAAAAAGTCACAAATCCTCGATCCAATTTCTTGTTCGGGAATCATACTTACGAAATGCTCCAGGGAAAATGGATCCGCAGCGCAAACGTCTCCACGTTTGCATAAATTAAAAGCACCGATCAGAAGGCGAGTTTTGTGTTTTCTTACTCTGCGTTCGGTTGTTCCCGCGAGTGGATGTCAATTGGACGCCTGCGTCCGCGAACCCACAGCGAACCGATTCAATAATCCGGTTGGTAGTTGTGAAGTCGCCACCGATTCTACCGGTGCTGTTCACAGGCATCATGTATTCGTAACACACTTCGATATATTTAAATCGTCTGACTCCACTCTGTTCCCTGCGAATCGCTTCTTCATCCGGCTCTTTTAGCAGATAAACAAAATCGCATGTGAATGTGGCGCGCACATTCACGCTCCACACTTCGAAGGTTATATACTTTCGATCATCCACCAGAATCGCATTCGATGAATGCACATCGTCGATGGGCACTGCCTTATAGGTGTGCGGTTTTTCGTATTCCCCAACAATCTCGGTTTTTGCAAACTTTGGATATCCAGCAGGCAAAAGTTTCGAGGACTTCAACTCATCGAATACTCGCTGCAACAATGCCGGCGTCTGCGACTGTGAAGCATCCCAAACAAACCGGCGGAACTCGGTTGGAACACGATCCTCCGAACGGCATGGAATCGTCACGAATACAAGAAGTAGCCATGTGACGATTGCCAATACTCGTCTACCGGATCGCGCGCCTATTGAATTTGTACGTAGTTGAGATTTCGTCATCTACATTTCACTGAATTTATGCTGCCTTCTTTCGGACTCCTCAGCTGACATGTTCTGAAACGCAGAGTGGCGAGTGAACGACCAGTGCGAGTGGATCGTCTTCCAGGAACCATCGCGCTGCTGATACACAGTCGTTGAATTCCAGCTACTACCCACTGACTCGACACCTTGATCGTCCCGAATGTAATTCACCAGAATTGTATGTCAGAAGCGCCATGTTGCCTTCAGCAACCACCTGCGGATTAAGCATTTCGTACGGGGATTTGGATCTTGCCGATCCATGGACGATAGTAATCCACCATCGCCTGGTGCCCGTC
>JBKKAT010000758.1:0-3047 GCA_046714535.1 Acidobacteriota bacterium
TTCCTGCATTCCGAGCATCAGCAAAAGCATACTCATATGCGACGTTCGGAGCGCCAGGTGCTCCAAGACTCAGATTCATTACAGCTGGACTTATTTTGCTTTGAACGACGTCTTCAATTGCCGTTATGATGTCCGAATCTTTCGCACCTCCTGAACACGGAAAGACTCTATATGGGTGAATCGTTACTCCTTTTGCAACTCCAACTTTAGTTCCTCCAATGATTCCGGAAACATGACTTCCGTGCCCCATACAGTCACCGGTTCCTAAACCGTCGTTGACATAGTAATTACCGTTTCCAACTCTCCCTACAAATTCTTGATGATACATGTTAATGCCACTATCGATAACATACACATGAACGTTAGAGCCGATGTCTTTGTATTCGAAGACATTATCCAAAAACTGTTTACCCGATCGCTGATCGATTCGATCCAAACCCCACATGTAACCAGTCGAACTTGTGTACGCACTTTGTTTTGCGCCGAAGGAATCTGCCGGTATATACCCATCTTCTTGGATGTACTCGACCCTGGAGTCCTTTGACAGATTTGCTGCGTCTGCGTATAACAGCTCAACCGAAAAACCCTTCAGATATTTCCCTTCCCATGCGAAACGTGGCTTCCCTTGATGCGTCAAGGAAAGCTCCTTTGCAATCGAACGTACCGTGGGGTTAGCAGAATCAGTAGCAACGCTCATGATTGCGTCATCATTTCTAAATTCAAATTCAGGCCTGCCAGAGCTCACAGGTTTCTGGCTCTTCATCCGAAAACCTTCATGCTTTTTCACGGCTTGCCGCTTCAATACCACGATGTATTGATTCGGAATTGGATGCTGAGCCCTCACGAACTTCAACCCAACTTGCCCTGAAATCCCAAGGCCGTCATCCGTAGCGAACAATTCTGTCGGATATGGATTTGAAAACAAGACCAGTAATAAAACGATAGTTATGGTTATGGGGAATCGATTCATTGATCTATTCTGGGTTCTCATTGTTTGACTTCACCTTCCTCAGGATCTCAGAGTAATCTGTGAACATTCTTTGGGCACTACTCGTTAGAGTAGGCGCTTTCTTACCTTCTCAGGAAAAATCGAAATGTGGTGGTCGCGTTTCCGAGTAGTTTAGAGATCTTGTGGATGGATGATGCCGCGGATGAGCGCGGCTGTTGCGGCTTGCGTGCGGTCGGTAACTCCAAGCTTGCTGAGAATGGTTTTCACATGAAACTTGATCGCATCTTCCGTTACATTCAAATCGTTGGCGATCTCTTTATTGGTTTTTCCCTTCACAATGAATTGAAGCACTTCCAGCTCCCGCCGCGAAAGAGTGGACTTGTTCATCCGCTCGGCCAACTTCGATGCGATTTTCGACGACATGTAGCTTCGTCCCGTGCTTAACACTTCAATTGCCTGTACAAGCTCAGCATCCGATATGTCATTGGAGACATAACCACGAGCCCCGGCACGCAAGGCGCGGTAGATATTCTCACTTCCTTCCGAAGCGCTGACAACGAGGATTGCTAAGGAAGGAAATTGTTCATGCAGCTTTTGAATCGTTTCCAGAGTCTCCTGTCCTTCCAGTTTTAAATCGATGATCAATACGTTCGGCCTGTGGCGTAGAAAATACTTACGAACCTCGGAAAGTTTGCCGGTTTCTGCGACAACTTCCGTATTCTTCTGCCGATTTAATACGGACGTCAAACCTTCACGAACCAGACTTCGATCGTTGGCAACCACGATCGTAATTTTTTCGGGAGCACGCATTCTGCTAAAATTCTATCACTATAAGAAGCCTGCCTCATGAATACTCCATATGGGGCGTGAATTGACTCTCTACAAACCTTGCACTTTAGAGTCGTATCTGATCCTTCTACTGCCCTGTTTTTAGTGAGGTATCATCGATCAGAAACGTGCTTTTCAAAGAAGCGTTTTCTGCGCCCAGAAAACGAATCCAAATTGTCTGCCCTTTGTAAGGAAGAAGGCTAAAGCTCCTTTGCAAATAGCCAGACGATTTGTTCAGATTGCTATATGTTCCCAGCGTCCCAATCAAAGTTCCGCTGGGATTGAGCACCTGCACTTGCAGCTTGTCATTTTGAAGCGTAGTTGTAGTTTCCGAGCTAATGATCCGTTCCCAGAATGAGAGATTTGCGATGCACGCATTTGTAGGAATTGAAACTTGCTGGTAGAGCCACGACGTGTTTACGATCCCTTTACCGCCAAGTTTTGCTCTCCATGTTCCTGTTCGGGCAGGGTCTGCGGCGGTTGTATTCCCGATCACTCCTGTCGCCGGACTTGAGATCCAGTTAGTATTTCCGCTTTCGAAGCCCGGATTCAAAAACTTCTGCGTCACGAAACAACTTGCGAGTCCGTTTGAAATAACCGTTGTTGCGGTATCATCAATCAAGAACGAAGTCTTCAGCGTGGAATTTTCCGTTGCGACAAATTTGATCCGAATGGTTTGCCCTTTATAAGCAAGTAGATCAAACCCCTGGTACGCATAAGCGGCGCTCTTGTTGAGATTGCTATAAATTGCAAGAGTTTTTAGAAGCGCGTTACTCGTATTCAGAATCTGAATTTGAAGCTTATCGTTTTGAAGCGTAGTTGTTGTTTCAGAGGAAATGATCCTTCGCCAGAAAGACAGTATCGCACTGCAGGCATTTGCCGGAATCGTTATCTGCTTATATATGGAAGATGTATTAGTGATACCTTTTCCTCCCAGTCTTGCTCTCCAGGTTCCAGTCCTCGATGGTTCGCTTGCCGTAGTCGTTGCGATAATTCCTGTAGCCGGAATGCTGTTCCAAAGTACATTTCCCGATTCAAACCCCGGGTTGGTTAGTAACTGCGTGGTGCTGCAGGAAGCGCCGGACAGATTAAATGTTGCAGTACAAGTTTTGGCCACACTCATCGTGACCTGGCCATCTATACAATCAGCATTCCCACTCCAACCAACAAAAGTTGATCCAGATGCGGGCGTCTCGCTCAGTTTTTCCGAAGCTCCTATGTCAAATGCCTCTGAGCAATCAGATCCACTATTGATTCCATATGGCATGCT
>JBKKAT010000759.1:0-4913 GCA_046714535.1 Acidobacteriota bacterium
ATTACACCTGCCCGGCATGTAGAAAACTCCATCCGGATCTCCTTCGCGCGTATCAGGCAAATCAATCCAACACAGCACTGGTAATGATACCGATGCCTCTGGATTCGGTGTGCAATCCCGGTGTGCAGCAAACTTCTTACCTTCATTTGAACGCATGCACCTTTGCAAAAATCGGATTGGCGATTTGGCGGACTAAACCGGAGGCTTATCTCTCCTACGATCACTTTATGTTTCAAAGCCAGTACCCGCCAGGTCCGGAAGCAGCGCGAGCTATCGCCAATCAATTGATCGGACAGGACATGATGGAAAAAGCGTTGGCCGATCCGCGATTAGATGATCTGCTACGCATCGGGGTAAACATGTTTTATTCACCTGCGATGCAGCAAAAAGTCTTGCCGATCCTGATCTCACCCGAAAAAGCTGAGTATGGAATCCCTGATCAAGCGAAGCTCACTTCGATGTTCGCTCATCACTAAGTGAAAACTAAGCCTCATCGCAGAGACGCGGAGTCGCAGCGCGGCAAGTGCCGCAACCAAATTTTAGATTTCTGATCCTAGATTTCAGATTGTAATTTTTGATTGTAGATTGAAGTCATGTTCCCACATCGATGGATGCCTACACCAAAAGAGAAAAAAGTGAACCGCAGAATATCGATCAATCGATCTCAGAACCGCAAAAGTTTAGCGCTTACTTCGATTGTTCTGAGATCGATTGCTGGATATTCAGACTTCGCCTATACAAGTAGGTAAAGCTAAATTTAAAATATCCGGCCTATCCTTCGATCCGGTTTTTTTATCTGCGTTGTCTGTGTCAGACTTGTATCCCCCCGGCTCTTTGTGTATTAAGATAGTGTAAAAGGAGGATCTTATGACTCGACTTTTCATTGCGTGTGTGGGTATCGTATCTTTGCTCTTATTGTGCTCATCACCGGTTGCTGCAGAGGATAAAGCGACTCTTTTGAAGATCGTGGAAGATGGCGTGAAAGCGTTGAACGCGAAGGATCTCGCGGCTTTTGAAAAGCTGCACGTAACGAATGAAACCGCGGTGCATGTTGACGCGGGAGAAGGACAGATTTACGTTGGGTGGCCTGCGTCAAAAAAGGCGTTCGATGAGTCCATGCAGATGAACATGAAGCTGATGAACATGAAAAACATTGCTCTAAACGTGGACGGTAGTTCAGCATGGGGAGTCTGGACCTTCGATTCCCAGATGGACATGGAAGGCAAGCCGATGACAACACCGATGAGGCTAACCCTTATTTTTAAACGGTCGGGCGGCAAATGGCTTGTCTCCCATTCTCACGTATCTGCAGGATTACCCCCGCCGGCACAATGAAGTACTGGAAAAAACAGTGCGGGCGCGTATATTCGTAGCGCAATGCACAGGCTGAGGTTGTTGACGAACCAGAAAAGCATTCGGCTCGATTCGTGGATCGAGTGGCAGAAGGCACTCAACCCGAAAACCCTCGCACTTGTGCGAAAATGGCAACTGCTAAAGAGACTCCAACGGGAGGGGCCATGACGAGCGCGAATCGTTCTTTTATCCGTGGTCGGCTGTCTTTGTTCGATTTCGATGATTGACTGCGGAAGCAAAACGAAAGGTGTCGCTTCCGTGATTCATCTCACTCAAATCTATAAACCGGAATTTGTGCAGGACCGGGTGAAACCTGCGGCAAGAACCGAGCCCTTGTTTTAAAAGCACGAAGATCTCGATTAGCACGGCAGAGAATAAGAAATCTCTTTCCTATCTCAGCGTCTCTGCGGTGAAGCTAAAAGTTCATCAGGCGGAGGATTTCCTGGAACCGCGGGTCGGAATGCAAAGTGTTCAATCTAGGATCCACTTTCAAATGCAGATGAATCAGCCACACGGACCGCTCTTGATAAGCCTTCATCAACCATTCGAAAGCTTTTTCTGTCTCTTGTAATCCCGCATATACGATGGCGATGCGGTAGGGTGAAACGTAGCGGTGTTCGGATAATTCCAGAACGGCGTTCAACAATTTCCGGGCCTGATCAGGTTTTCCCGACAAGGCATAAGTGTATGCCGGCGCCGTCAAAAAGGATCGATCGGCCGATAAGGTTACTCCGCGGCCAAAAGATTCTATTGCTTCGTCGAATCTTCCGAGCTGTTCAAAAATAAGTCCGAGTTGAAAATGGGCCACCGAAAAGTTCGGATCCAGCTCAAGTGTCTTGTAACATTGATCCATCGCTTCCGTGTAAAGGCCTTGCAGATAGAGAATCAAAGCAGCATCGGTATTGATGATCAGCGAAAGTGGATCAATTTGCTGCGCTAGTTTGATTTCTACGGTGGCTTCCTTCACGCGCCCGAGAGTTGCAAGTTGAATTGCGTATCGTTGGTGGGCGAGCGCGTAGTTTGGATTCAGCTCAATCGCCCGTTTGAATTCCGTTTCAGCGCCGTCCCAATCCCAGTCATAGAGCATTTTTACATGGGCCATCGCCTCGTGCCCTTCCGCCACATCAGAATCAAGCTCGAGTGCCCGCAGAGCCGCCTGTTTGGCGATCGGAACAGATTCTTTTGGTGAAAGCACGCCATACGCGCTCAGCAAGTTATAGGAATCAGCAATTCCTGCATAGGCGAGCGCATAAGCGGGATCTTTCTCGATCGCCTGGTGAAAGTATTCAATCGCTTTCTTGAGTCCTTCTCCCGTTCTTCTACTCCAGTAGTAGCGCCCTTTCATATACCGTTCGTAGGCTTCCGTGCTTTCCGTATAACGTTTTGTTAAACGATCTTTTGCTTGCCCTGTAATCCGAAGCCGCAATTTACCGGAAATCTCGCGCGAAAGTTCTTCCTGTAACGCGAGAATATCCGACAACTTTCGGGTGTACTGTTCTCCCCATAATTGCGAGCCATCGCTGACATCAACGAGCTCGGCTTGAATGCTCAATACCTCTCCGCGTTGAACGATCCTGCCCGTGAGCACGGCGGCAACATCCAGATCCTGACCGATTCTCTGAGGATCGATTCGTTGCCCTTTGTACCGAAAAACCGTGCTGCGAGCCATGACGCGAAGTTTCGGGAGTTGGGAAAGACTGTTGATGAGACTTTCGGTGATCCCGTCGCTTAAATATTCAGTGCTCGAACTTTCTCCGGTATTCTCCAAAGGCAATACGGCAATGGATTGGATGGCCTTGCGCGCGGAACGCCGCTTCTTGGGTTTCGTGATCGGAACCCTGCCGGTGCCGGACTGACTCATCAACGCGCGCAATGCAAAGGACAGATCGCGCGCTGTTTGGAAGCGATCCTTCGGTTCCTTTTCCAGGCAATGCAAAATAATCTGTGTAGATTCTAACGGTGTGTTTTGATCTTGAAATGCAAAATCGGGCGGATCTTCTTTGAGAATGGCAGCGGCTGTTTCTATTCGTGTAGAGCGGCCAAACGGGCGTTTTCCGGTCAGCATTTCGTACAAAATGCATCCCAGCGCAAATATGTCCGCCCTGGCATCCACATCCAATCCGCGGAGTTGTTCCGGGGACATGTAATGCATCGTTCCCACAATCGTTCCCGGATCAGTCGTTGCTTCAGTCGGCGCCGAACTTTGTTCGTTCACCGGTTCCGGAAG
Organism: Acidobacteriota bacterium; assembly: GCA_046714535.1. Taxonomy (GTDB): domain Bacteria; phylum Acidobacteriota; class HRBIN11; order JAKEFK01; family JAKEFK01; genus JAKEFK01. The sequence continues at coordinate 3,581 of JBKKAT010000759.1, forward strand.
AATGACTTGCGCAAGTCCAAAATCCAGAATTTTGGTTCCGCCATCACCTGTTAGAAAAACGTTTTCGGGTTTCAAATCACGATGGATCACTCCGCGGGAATGTGCCGCAGTCAAGCCATCAGCGATTGCGGCCCCTGTTTGCAAAGCACGCGTCCAGGGCATGGGTTCCGTAGAGAGGCGGTCTCGCAGCGTTTCTCCTTGCAACAATTCCATGACAGCGTAGTTGAATCCTTCTTCACTTTGAAAATCATGAATCGCAAGGATGTTTGCGTGAGACAAGGAGGCGAGAGCTTTTGCCTCCCGTTCAAAACGGGCCATCGCATTCGCATTCTGAGCAAGATGCTGCGGCAATATTTTGATGGCTACGTCCCGGCCGAGCCGCAAATCATGTGCGCGATAAATGACGCCCATTCCTCCTGCGCCAAGGAGGCCTAGAATCTCATAGCGACCGGTCAGACATTTTCCGGGGGATAGCATAAGGAATTTAACACAGAGACACAGAATCACAGAGATTAAATCATTCTTTTCTCTGTGTCTCTATGGCTCTGTGTTAAATTAATTGTAGCAAAATTAAGTGTTGGAAAATCGGTAGCACAGATTCTTAACCCGTTTTATCATCTTTAGCATGAACACAATCACATTAAAAGAAATGGAAACGGCATTTCTGAAGAAGGATGCCACCTACGACGGTATTTTCTTTACCGGAGTACGCACAACAGGTATTTTTTGCAAACCTTCCTGTACCGCACGAAAGCCATTACCACAGAATCTATCTTATTTTTCAAACGCACGCGAAGCGCTCTTCGCTGGTTACAGGCCCTGTCTCCGCTGTCAACCGATGGAATCCGGTGGCGCGCATCCGGAATGGGTGCGTGAACTGCTGACAAAAATCGAAAGCTCACCTGACGAACGCATCAAGGATTCGGATCTTCCCGGTCTGGGAATAGACCCTGAAAGGGCCAGGCGTTATTTCTTGAAACGGTTTGGTATGACTTTTCAGGCTTATTGCCGAGCGCGGCGTTTAGGAAGCGCATTCCAGTTGATTCGGGAGGGGGCGACACTGGACGAGGTTCCATTCGACAGCGGTTACGAATCGCATAGCGGTTTCCGTGAAGCATTTGGAAAATTGTTTGGCAAAGCTCCCGGACAAAGCAGGTCGGATGACTTCATCTCCGCTGATTGGGTGGAGAGCCCCCTGGGTCCGCTCGTTTTAGCCGCTTCCAGCAAAGGTATTTGTCTTCTGGAATTCACCGATCGAAGGATGCTGGAAAAGCAGTTTGATACGCTTCGCAAAAGATTTCAGTGCGCGGTTGCGCCCGGCAAGAATCCTTAC
>JBKKAT010000760.1:0-5901 GCA_046714535.1 Acidobacteriota bacterium
GTATTTCTGTTATCCTCTGCATCCGATTACATCACAGGGCAGGTCTTCGCTATTGACGGCGGCTTGCAAATGTAATATGAATGCTTTTCGTTTAATCAACCGCCAAGACGCCAAGAACGCCAAGATAGGAAAAATTTGATTCTTTTCCTGGCGACATTGGCGACTTGGCGGTTCAATTACGGAGGTTGAAAGATGGAAATTGCCGAAAAAGTCAAAAGCATTGTAACGGAACAGTTGGGAGTGGACGCGGAAGAAGTAACGGAAGAAGCATCATTTATAGAGGATCTCGGAGCGGACTCACTGGACACGGTTGAGCTTGTTATGGCTTTTGAAGAAGAGTTCGGAATTGTAATACCGGACGAGGATGCCGATAAAATTCGTACGGTAGGCGAAGCCATCAAATATATAGAAGCTCACGTGTAAGGGGGTTGTGTTTTGACACGTAGAGTTGTTGTGACCGGGATAGGAATGGTTTCGCCGATAGGAATCGGTACCCCGGAAAATTGGAATAGTTTACTGGAAGGCAAAAGCGGAATCGGACAAATAACCAGGTTTGATACAACGGAATATACCACCCGAATCGCGGGCGAAGTAAAAAACTTTGATCCTGCCAACTGGATACCCAAAAAAGAAATCAAGAAGATGGATCTTTTTATCCACTATGCCATCGCCGCTTCCGATTTTGCAGTGCAGGATTCAGGTTATAAAGTGGATCCCTCCAATGCTACAAGAGTCGGAGTCTACATTGGATCAGGTATCGGTGGTTTCGGGGTGATTGAAGCCACTCATACTGCGCTCATGCAAGGTGGCCCACGAAAAATTTCGCCCTTTTTTATTCCCGCCTCCATTGTGAATCTTGCTTCCGGCTGGGTTTCGATCAGAACCGGCGCCAAGGGTCCAAATTCCGCTACTTGCACGGCCTGCACCACCGGAGCTCATGCGATCGGGGATTCCTTCAAGATTATCCAACGTGGAGATGCGGATGTAATGATTGCCGGAGGATCGGAAGGTTGCATCACACCCCTGGGTATTGGCGGTTTTTGCGCCATGCGCGCGCTCTCCACTCGCAACGAGGAACCGGAACGAGCCAGCCGCCCTTTTGATAGAGACCGGGACGGTTTTGTGATGGGAGAAGGCTCAGGCATTCTTATTCTGGAATCGCTCGAAAGCGCGATCCAGCGAAATGCAAAAATTTATTGCGAAATTGTCGGTTACGGAATGACGAGCGATGCCCATCATATTACCGCGCCTTCCGAAGATGGCGAGGGAGCCATACGAGTCATGGAAGTCACCATGAAAGATGCTGGTGTTGATCCACAGGAAGTGGATTACATCAACGCGCATGGAACGTCCACACCTTTCAACGACAAAGCAGAATCTCTTGCGATCAAAAAAGTTTTCGGCGACCATGCCTATAAACTTGCCGTAAGTTCTACCAAATCGATGACAGGTCATTTACTGGGAGCAGCCGGCGGTCTGGAAGGTGCAATCATTGCCCTGGCAATTCAAAATCAGGTTGCGCCACCAACCATCAATCTGGAAAATCCGGACGCAGAATGCGATCTCGATTATGTGCCTCATCGAAGCCGGCCAATGAATATCCGATACGCCTTGTCGAATTCTTTTGGTTTCGGCGGCACAAACGGCGCGCTACTTTTTAAGAGATATGAGCAATGAGTAATGAGTCATGAGAAATAATGAAGGACTCAGAACCTAAATATAGATCTCATTGCTCATGACTCATTACTCATGACTTTTTCGGAGCATTACTATGAATCTGATTGTGTTTATAAAGCAGGTCCCGGATACGGCTACGCGCATCAAGATTGCTGCAGATGGCAAAAACATTGATGAATCCGACGTGACATGGATTATTTCGCCTTACGATGAATATGCTTTGGAAGAAGCGTTAAGAATCAAAGAAGCCAAAGGAGCCGGAAAAGTAAGCGTGGTGACCGTGGGTCCGGAACGCGCGGCCACCTCCCTTCGCAACGCGCTGGCGATGGGCGCGGATGACGCTGTTCATCTGCTGGATCCCGCATTTAATGGGAGTGACGCTTTTGCAACAGCTAAAATTCTTGCAGCATCCGTCAAAAACCGGCCTTACGATATTTTGTTTTTTGGCAAAATGGGAGTAGGGATGGATCAATCGCAGGTGCCGGCCATGTTGGCAGAACTGTTAAACCTTCCGGTGGTGACCCAGATTGCAAAGCTTGAAATAGGTGAGGGAAAGGTTGTTGCGCATCGGGAAATTGAAGGGGCTACGGAAGAAGTTGAATGCGCATTGCCGGCGGTTCTTGCCGCGGAAAAGGGATTAAATGAGCCACGGTATCCCAGTCTCAAAGGAATTATGGCTGCAAAAAAGAAACCGCTTGAAGTGCAAAACGCGGCTGCCATTGGCCTGAACGCCGAAGAAGTCGGCGTCGCAGGATCCAGGGTTCTCGTGAATTCATTGTCCTTACCGCCCGGCCGGCAGGCAGGAAAAATTCTCCAGGGAGACCCGCAGGAAGCTGCAAAGGAACTGGCGCGCCTGTTGCGCGAAGAAGCCAAGGTTATTTAATGTGCTGAGTACCGAGTGCTGAGTACCAAGTGTTTGGTGCTGAGACTCAGCACTCAGCACTTTGCACTCAGCACTAATTTAGGGGTAGTACGATGGAAATAGTAGTATTTGTGGAAGTTCGGGAGGGCGTAGCTAAAAAATCTTCGCTGGAAGCGGTTTCGGAAGCGCGCAGATGGGCCGATAAACAGGGCTGGAAAGTGGCTGCCCTCGTAGTGGGATCACCAGCCGATGCGGCAACGGCCAAGGTATCGCAGTACAAGCCGGATAAGGTTTTGCTGGCTGACGATGCATTATTCAGCAGTTATTCAAATCAAAGCTATGCGGCAGCGGTGGCAGAAGCTGTTCGGCAGGAAAACGCTCATACTGTATTCGTATCTGCCACGGCTATGGGAAAAGAAGTTGCAGCGCGTTCCGCCGCCAAATTCCAGACAAGCGTCTTAGCGGACATTGTTGGCCTTGATTGGCAAGATGGATGGAAAGCCAGACGTCCGGTATATTCCGGAAAAGCGTACGCAGAAGTTCAGTCAATAGCAGATACTCCTGTTTTTATTTCTTTGAGACCGAACGTCTTTTCTGCGGCTCAACCCGATTCTTCTGCCAGTCCGGAAGTTGCGAAACTTGCTGTCCCTATCCAACCGGATGAAATCAAATCCCGCGTGATCGAAACCCGGAATGCTGTCAGCGAAACGGTCGAGCTTTCGGAGGCGGAGATTGTCGTTTCCGGTGGACGTGGCTTGAAGGGACCGGAGAATTTTCATCTCGTGAGTGATCTGGCCAAAGCGTTGGGCGCAGCCATGGGAGCTTCGCGCGCAGTGGTGGATGCAGGATGGGTTGAGCATCAATTTCAAGTGGGACAAACAGGGAAAGTTGTTTCGCCTGTTCTTTACATTGCCTGTGGAATTTCCGGAGCGATTCAACATCTTGCCGGAATGTCTTCTTCAAAGTACATCGTTGCCATCAACAAGGATCCCGACGCACCCATTTTCAAAATTGCCGATTACGGCATCGTGGGAGACGTGTTTCAAGTTTTGCCGCTCCTGACAGAAGAAGTGAAAAAACTGAAAAGCGAAGGATAAGAATTTGAACAGAAGATAACGAAGAAAACTAAGATTCTTGAGTCTTTGTTCCCTTTGTTATCTTCTGTTAAGAATCACTATGTTTAGAAAACTTTCCAACTACTTTTTCCAGGGACTTATTTTTCTGGCCCCGATTGGTATCACAGCCTATGTTTTCTACAAAGCATTCATTTTTATCGATGGGTTATTGGGACTCCCCTATCCCGGCGCGGGTTTCCTGATCACAATTATCGGCGTCACGCTTCTCGGATTTTTGACATCGAACTTTTTAACCAAGTCGATTTTTCAGATTCTGGACAAGATTCTGACACGTCTGCCTTTCGTGCGGTTGCTGCATACATCATTAAAAGATGTGCTTACGGCATTTGTTGGAGAACGCCGCCGGTTCGACAAACCGGTTGTTGTAGAAGTCTTTCCCGGAAGCGGAGTGAAAGCGTTTGGATTTATGACGCGAGAATCACTGGAAAACTTTCAAATGACGGATCAGGTTGCCGTCTATTTTCCGCAGTCTTTTAACTTTGCCGGAAACGTCCTCATTTATCCGCGCGCCCAGGTTACGCCTGTAAATACCGACAGCTCAAAACTGATGGCATTCATAGTATCCGGCGGCATTACCGAATAGAAACATGCTCATTCACCCGTTTGTAAAAGCTGAACTTTTTCGAACAGAAATGTTCTTAATTCATCAGCAGAAAAAACTTGATTGTCGTCCTGATCTATTCTCCGTTGAATTTTGACGAGATTTGAGTAAAGAACCTGACCAATCGGTCCCGATCGACTGAGTCCGTTCGAAGCCAGACGATACTGTCGATTCATTTCCTCTACATCCAGTGTCTCACTCCATTGGGAGCCATATTGCTCAAATACGAGCTTGGGCAATAACAAGAAAATACCCGCATGAATCAATCCTTCCCGAAACTGATCGCGATGGTCCTTCTTCTTATCCGGATTTGCAAGTTTCTCCTGCAAGTAGGAAAATTCCTCGCGCGATCGGCCAGGAAGAAAGACGGTGCCATAACAGGTATCGAAGGCATCCTCATCCTTTATGGGAGCAATCATTGCCATGGCCAGATGAAATGTGCTCATGGGTGGAATATTTTTCGGCCGCGGCTCGAACTGGACCGCGAATTTGGGTTCTCTCCAATTTTCGTCCAATCGATAGTAAACCGGTTGATAACCGGGAAAAGCAGAAATTGCTTCTGTGTTTTGATCCTGTAAATCGCGACACACAATGAACCTGGAATTCAAGAAAGGATCATTCATATTAATCAGCGATTGATCCGCTTCCGGTGAAAGGAAAATGAGTTTCTTTGCTGCAGGAGCCTGCTCAACACTCTCCAAAATACGAACCCGGTGGTCGTTCGAGGGTTGATACAGTTTGACGTAATGAACGAGCCTGAATGGCAAGAAAGTGAGAAGCGAAAGGGCAACCGCAACACGGATACGAACCGCGGATTCAGAATCCGGATGATCGAAAAGTTTGGCAATGAGAAACAGGCCCACAGGAGCCATAACGAAGTAATACCGTGGACCTATGATCAGATCCTGGGAGACACTAAAAAAGTAAAACAGCGCAAGGGTCGAACAGCATAAAAGCAGAAGTTTTGTCCAGCGTTCGAGACGAGCAGGCTGAAGGAGAAAAAAACAAATCACAAAAAATAATGAGCCCGAGTACCATCCGTTCAGCCAGTAATTCAGACCGAGCAAACTGTTCGAAAGCTGCTCCAATGCGCGCGTTTGCGTGTGAATTTGACCCAGGTAGGAAGGTCCAAATCCATATCTGATTCCCGGATACTCCAGAAAGTAGCCTGAGACAAGCGGATCGCCATATGCATATTTTTGGTAAAGAAACAGGACGCTGGCGCCCGCAACAAAACCAAGCAGGCAACAAAGCAGAAATAAATACGATTTTTTTCGGAGATAGAAAAAGCAGCCAAAAATAAACAGCGGAAAGAGAAAAGCAAAAATCGAAAAACCCCGAACGATTACGGCAAAAAACAGTAACACTACGATTGCGAGCTGTTTAAGTCTTGAAGGCTTTTCCGAATCAGACCGGCAGACAAAAAGAAGAGAGGAACACAAAAACGCTTCAACCCCATGAATCAAGGGAGTGGAAAACATTAGCAGAACAAAGGGAGATAGCAGTGCCAGGAGCCCAAAGACAAATGCCACGCGCCGGCTATACCATCGGGAAAGATAAGCGATCCAGATAGCAACAGTCAGCGCGCCCAAAAGCGATGTAAGAACATACTCGGACCGTAGCAG
>JBKKAT010000761.1:0-5078 GCA_046714535.1 Acidobacteriota bacterium
CCATCAACCTGAAGTAACCATCCTGATCGCGACGCGCTCCATCTCCCGTGAAGTACATGCCGCTGATTTCACTCCAATATTGCCGCTTGTATCGCTCCGGATCTCCATAAATCGTTCGCAGCATCGATGGCCATGGTCCACGGATCACCAGATAGCCACCTTCATTCTTTTCAACGGATTCCCCTTTTCCGTTCACAACGTCCGCAACAATTCCAGGAAAGGGCAAGGTTGCTGTGCCCGGTTTCAAAGGAGTCGCGCCAGGAAGCGGTGTGATCATGATCATGCCGGTTTCGGTTTGCCACCATGTATCGACAATCGGACACTTCCCTTTTCCGATCACTTTGTAGTACCACATCCACGCTTCCGGATTGATGGGTTCCCCTACCGTGCCCAGCAAGCGCAACGAACTCAAATTATGTTTTTGCGGCCAATGCTCGCCCCATTTGATGAAAGCACGAATCGCTGTAGGGGCGGTGTAGAAAATATTGACTTTTAAACGATCGATGATTTTCCAGAACCGGTCCGGATCAGGCCAGTTCGGCGCGCCCTCATACATCACAGTGGTAGCGCCATTCGCAAGTGGTCCATAAACAACATACGAATGACCCGTTATCCAACCGATATCAGCCGTGCACCAAAAAATATCTTCGTCTTTTAAATCAAAAACCCATTTGGTTGTCAGCGCGACTCCCGTTAAATAACCGCCTGTTGTGTGCACAACTCCTTTGGGTTTACCTGTAGTTCCACTCGTGTAAAGTATGAACAGCGGGTGTTCCGAATCGAGCGGCTCCGCTTTGCACTGGTCCGATTCATTTTCCATCAATTCGGACCACCAGTGATCGCGGCCGGACTCCATCGTAACAGGATGTGACGTTCTTTTAAGCACCACAACGTTCTCGACGAAAGGGAGTCGCTGCAGCGCCTCATCGACATTCTGTTTCAATGGGACGATATTTCCGCGCCGGAAACCGCCGTCTGCCGTAACAACGATTTTGGCACCTGCATCTTCAATCCTGTCCACCAGTGCCTGCGCGCTGAATCCACCGAAAATGATTGAATGTGCCGCGCCGATTCTGGTGCAAGCAAGCATAGCAATCGCGAGCTCCGGAACCAGAGGCATGTAAATGATCACCCGGTCCCCTTTCGCTACACCCAACCGCTTCAATACATTCGCGAAACGGCAAACTTCACTGTGGAGCTGTTGGTAGGTTAGAGTTGTGGTTTCACCTGGTTCCCCTTCCCATATAATCGCTGCTTTATTTCTTCGCCAACCGGTCAAGTGCCGGTCCAGACAATTGTAAGAAACGTTGATCTGACCACCGATGAACCATTTCGCAAAAGGTGGTTTCCATTCCAGAATCCTTTTCCACTTCTTAAACCATGTCAATTCGCGAGCTGCGCCTTCCCAGAATTTCTGAATGCTCTTGACCGAGGACCTGTAAATTCTCTTGTACTGCGTTAAAGATTTGATATGCGCATTACGCGAGAATTCAGCGTTTGGCTTAAATACTCTCTTTTCGCTCAGGATCGAAGTGATATTTTCCGATACTTTAGGCTTACGCTTCCCCATTCACAACTCTCCTTTAACGCAAAGGCAAAGACGCTAAGATTTTAAACTTAATACTGGGTCAGTTCTGCGATGATGCAAGTAGCCACCACTTCTTCTTGATGAGCGGCGGAGCGAAACCATTCCCACATGGATTTGATGTGTTGTAGCTCCAACGGATCGGCATCGCCCAGATCCTCTTTTTCGAGCTCATGAATTTTTTCACAGACCGAATCAAGATATCGCGTATACGATTCCTGAATGGAATCCGCTTTTAAAAGCCGAAAATCTCTTTTGATCAGCATATTCTTGCACTCGTTTAAAGTGGGCATTGCGGCATGCCACAATTCGCGCATTTGCTGGCGAAACTCCAAAGATGTTTTCCATCCGAGAAAGGTGTCAAGAATGATCAACTTGCCCTGAGGTTTCAAATTCTTCCGTGAAAGATTAAATAACTTTCCCCAATCGGAAATATGCCACCAGGAAAAAACGTCAAGGATTAGATCAAAGTGGTCCTCCGGAAAAGCATCCGGGAGGCGAGAAACTTCCACTTTGACATTTGAGTCGAGTTGTTTTTCCTGAAGTAATTGGCGGGTCTGGTCCACCCTTTCCTGACTGGAATCTACGGCGATGATCTCGCATTTTTTTTCGGCGAGCCATGCAGTCAGGGTGCCCCGTCCTCATCCTGCATCAAATACCTTCATGCCTGGATGAATCTCAGGACCCAGAAAACCGGTGGTATCTTCGAAAAACAAAAATGAATCGTGCGCCACCGGTTCCAGCAACCGGCGAATATGCGCTGTAAGAGGTCCGTAAAGTAGTGACTCCTGCGAAATGCTATCCATAAGTTAGTTCCAAAGTAATGAGTAATGAGTAATGAGTCCGGCTAAGCATATCTCATATCTCATTGCTCATTACTCATTACTTTTAATTTTGTCGCTGATGGGCGGATGATAAATGATCTGAATCACATTCTGTTCGGGGTCCGCCAAATAAAGGGAACGGGCTCCATCGCGGTGGGTTTTGGGCTCCATCGCCAGCGATATACCTTTACTTTTCAAATAGTCTGCCCATGCATCCACATCAGCAGGACTTTTCACAATAAGCCCAAGGTGATCCAGCCGTCCCTGCGGAAGTTTTTCCTGCACTTCATGCAAAGCAAGGTTATCGGCGCCGGAAGTCAAATACAGATTTTGGGGATCAGGCTCCCATTCGACGGTAAAGCCAAGAACATCGATGTAAAAAGATCGCATTTGTTTCATGTCCTGAACTTTTAGTGCGAGATGGCGCAGGCCGCAAGCAGCCGGTCGATTCATCTTTGATCTGTAGCGGTCAACGCGTAGGGAAAACCGTGATAAAAGCGGGTCGAATATCGCTCCTCAATGCTTTTGCCGGCTTTCTGGAATGCCTTAAACATGTTTTTGTCTATCCGCGCGACTTTTACACTTTTTCCACCAACATTTGTTCGGCCCTGATACACGAGTAGAGTACGTGGGAAACCGGCATCGACATAATTGATCAGGTGGAATACAGAAGAGGAGGCCGTCAGGGAATGATTGCTGTAAACCAAATGATTCACTATGACAAAATCCTCACCCACACGTTGAGAGAAAACGTGCCGCAGTTGAATCACGTTCCTCTTACCAGCTTTATCTTTTACCCAGTAGAAGTAATCCTGCACGCGCTTGTCTTTATTTGCGGGATAAGTTGCTGCGTATTCCACGACACGCGGAAAATACGCGATCAGATGAGGAAAGGTACGCAGGTAAGAATTCGCTGGATTTCCGCCCTGTCTGTAGGTCTGAACACGATTCAAAAGGATTTTCCGATACAGATCTTCCAGATTAGAATTTTGCTGGATTCCTGCAATCTCTTGATCCGTTAAGTTCAAAGCGCAATTTTGCCTGCATGCCGCCAGATCCTGCAAGTCAACTGCATCGAAAGTCAGAGGCATAAGATCCTGCAAATCAGGTTCCGGTTTGAATTTTCCTACAGCCTGGAAATTGTGCAGATTCCGGAAATTCTCAATGTACGAAAAATAGTCCCGGATAAAGTATCCGGGAACGTTAATTACTTTTGCCGCTGTAACTCCTGTTTCGCCGGGGCTCTGATCTTTCAACGATCGCATGATAAAGCTACCGTACTGCAAATCACGAATATCCCCTTTGGAAAAACCCAGTAACCGAAGATAAGCTGGATATTCTTCCGGAAAAGCTGCGAACAATGTAGAAGCTAGAAAGAGAACGAATAGAAAGCAAAACTTTCTCATGAAATTGATTATACAATGATCTCGAAGGGCTGGGGTATTTCCAATGAAACTCACGATTGGCGTAATGGGCGCTTCGGCTATCACGAATCGTGATATTGAAAATCTTGCGTTTGAGACAGGCCGGTGGATTGCGCGAAAAGGGGCTGTATTGATAACGGGCGCCACGACAGGCTTACCACTCGCCGCCGCGAAAGGCGCAAAAGCAGAAAATGGGGAAGTCATCGGCTTCTCCCCCGCAATCAACTGGATGGAGCATCAGAAGATCGGATATCCCACGGAGTTTCATGACATCATTATTTGCACCGGGCTATCTTCTGCAGGCAGAAATCTTTTGAACGTTCGGGCGAGCCACGGGCTGATTTTTGTGGGCGGCAGCATGGGAGCCTTGAACGAATTCACCATCGCGTACGATGAAAATAAAGTCATAGGCACCCTGGAGGGATCTGGCGGTTTTTGCGATCATCTCCAGGATTGGATGCTGCATCTGGCCAAACCGGACAATCGCGCTGTTCTCATAAACTGCAAGGCTCCCGAACAGCTTGTCACCGATGTGCTGGAAGCGATTCGAAGCCGCGCTGTTGAACTTGGACTTTAATGCAAAAACAGCGGATTCATTTTGCTGCCGGCGACTACTTAACCCGGTACGCGGAAGGAGATCACTACAAACTGCGAATCGATTCCCCTTTCGAAAAACCGGGATGGAAAGCGCGCAGTTTTTCACCGACAGGGCAATCCATCTTTCCCGGTAGCGCGATTGAATTTGAAGGAACCTACTATGAAATTGTGTTTCAGGACTACGAACAGGGGCCGCCGGTTCAAGTTTGTTACTATCTGAAACCTTGGGAAGACAACTTCCCCATCCGTCTGCAATTCCACTACAACAAAGAAGAATGCAGGAACACGGCTCGCGCCTTTCGTAACCAGATCAAAGCAAACCGCCAGAACGCGGCACTGACGTTGATATCCCCTTTGGCCGGCATGTTACCGGCAGAAGATCAGATCAGAATAGCAAACCGCTTCGGAATATCGGCAACCCGAATGACTTTTTTCTCGGCACTTCTGTTGTTGCCCCCTTCGGCTTATGGCATCCTCTTCTTCGCAGCAAACTGGTTCGGAAAGGTCCCGCTTCCCGGTCCTCCTTCACTTCACTGGATCTATCCACTCGGTTTCTATTTTTTTTCGGAATCACTCCTCCGGATGTTGACAGCAACCAACCTGGAAGAACCGATCGGTTCTTTGTTTGTTTCCTTGCCCATTTTATGC
>JBKKAT010000762.1:0-2609 GCA_046714535.1 Acidobacteriota bacterium
CAATGGAGAAGGATCGCAATCTGCGCTATCAAAGCGCAGCGGAGATGCGCACCGATTTGCAGCGATTGAAGCGCGATACTTTAGTTGGAGCGCGGGCTTCCAGCGCGCCACTGTCCGTACGGGGCAAGGCTGTCGGCGCTCCATCCAGGAGCTGGATTGCAATCTCTGCTATTCTTGTAATACTACTTGCAGGATGGATCTTCTACTTCGCCCGCAGAGAGAAAGCGCCCGTGCCTGCTGCTACAACGGGCAAGACGGCGATTGCGGTTCTGCCGTTTACCAATCTGAGCGCCGATAAGGAACAAGAATACTTCTCTGATGGACTGAGCGAAGAGCTGCTTAATGCGCTGGCAAAGAATCCGAAGCTGCAGGTTACCTCGCGCACTTCCGCCTTTTCCTTTAAAGGTACGAAAACCGACATCAAAACGATCGCCCAAAAGCTGAACGTGACACACGTGCTGGAAGGGAGCGTGCGGAAGGCAGGAAACCAGTTGCGGATCACCGCGCAGTTGATCGAAGTGTCGACCGACTCCCACGTCTGGTCGCAAACCTACGACCGCCAAATGGAAAACATCTTTGCCTTACAGAATGACATTGCCGCTTCAGTGGCAAACGCGCTGAAGGTGACACTCGAAGGAAGGCAGATCTCAAAAACGGAGACAAATCCCGAGGCCTACAATGCCTACCTGCAGGGACGTTATTTTTTGGGTCGTCATAGTAAAGAAGATGTGGAGAAGGCAATCGGCTATTTTGAGCGGGCGTTGCAAATCGACCCCAATTATGCGCGTGCCTGGATAGGGCTGTCCCGGGCCCACCAAAGTCAAAGAGGTCAAGGCGTATCGGTGCATGAAGTTTACGCAAAAGCGCGAAAGGAAGTGGAAAAAGGATTGGAACTCGATCCAAATCTGGCTGAGGCTCATGCAGCAATGGGTTGGATCAAAAAAATCTATGACTGGGACTGGGCCGCCGCTGATGCAGCCTTCAAGCGGGCGCTCGAGCTAGACCCGGCAAATGCGGAAGTAGTTCGAGGCGCAGCAGGGCTGTCAGCAACTCTTGGCCGCTTTGATGAGGCGATTTCACTTGGCCGCAGTGCGATCCAACTCGATCCGCTGGAGATCACAATATACAGCAGTCTGGGTTTTCACGCTTATTACGCGGGCCGATTAGGAGAAGCCGAATCCGCATACCGGAAGGTTTTGGAGTTGAATCCGCAGTTTCAGGGTGCGCACATGCGTTTGGGTTGCCTGTATCTTGCGCGATCCAAACCGGAGGAGGCGCTAGCCGAGATGCAGAAAGAGGTCGATCCGGAGTGGCGCAAACAGGGGCTCGCGCTTGCTTACCATGCTACAGGAAAAAAGAAGGAAGCAGATGCAGCGTTGGCCGAGTACATCGAAAAGTATTACCATGACTGGGCCTTCGAAATTGCTGAGATTTACGCTTACAGGGGCGACTCGGATAAAGCATTCGAATGGCTCGAGCGCGCCTATCGACAGCGCGACGGTAGCCTTACTGCAATGAAAGGCGATCCGCTGCTGCGCAATCTGGAGCGTGACCCGCGCTACCCCGATTTCCTGAGAACAATGAAACTGCCCGCTTCATCGATTCCAACGATTGTGTCGAAGCCATAAAGAGCTATGGACGAGAGTGGATACAGGATAACGATGATATCGATGGATCAGCGGCTGGAAGGTTGGACTCAACGATGTCGGCAGCATTGAAACTGGAAAATTCGCCGATCTGATTGCTGTGAATGGTGATCCACTGAAGGACATCACAGTGCTGGAAGAAGTCGGCTTTGTGAGCACTTTCTAACCTGCCGGCGTCTGTTCCCATTGAAGATTTCGAATAGCACGTTGCATCGTGCTGTGGATGCGGAAAGGCTCTGCCACTACTTTTGTGGCGGAAAGACTTCCAACACAGAAAAATCGACCCAGTAGATCCCTTCCGTATTGGGTGCAACTTTCAAGATTTCCATTCCGAGGTCCTTGGGAGGATCGTTTAACTTGCTCCACCATTTTCGATCGGAAGGATAACCGATTTGATAAGCAACCGGTGCTGGAGCAAAGGCTTTTGCCCATTGCGCAAATTCCTGGATCATTGGCTCCATCGTTGGGAAGATCTGACTGTCATCAACGAAGAGCAATCCGTCACGCATTGTGGGAGGCATCTTTTGAATCTCCCAGTGTTTAAGAAATAACCGGTACTTCGGATTGTACGAACGGGCAATCGCAAGCCATCTGGCCGCTTCAGCATCGCCCACCGGTTCACCTGCATCGGGATCCGTTGATTTGTACCATTCCACATCAATTCCAACGCCGATCACAGAACTATGTTGCGAGTAGCGTTGTAGCACCAGATGCAGCAATTTGTCTACTGAAGCGAAACGCGGTTCAATCTGAAGCCAGACTCGAAAACCTGACTCATCAAACAACCGGAGAGCCGGTTCGTTCCTGTCCTCTCCATCGCTGCCCGTAATCAAGGGATCATCGCTTTTCACGATGAAAGGGAGTTCCACACCGCGATCCGTTTTCTTGCCGAGAATCCAAATCGCTTCCGGAGTTGAACCTGGAAAACGTTTCGTCATTTCACGCCCAACGTATGCCCAGTAC
>JBKKAT010000763.1:0-7415 GCA_046714535.1 Acidobacteriota bacterium
GAATTATACAATGCAGGCTTTCGAGATGAGCGCCGGCATTTGCCGGCATTGATGGCCGCCGGCTTTTAGCCGGCTTGCAGGCGTGGACGCCTGCGGCCCATAATGCCGGCGAAGACGCCGGCGCTCCATATTAGTAGACGACGATGCCTTTAAAGCTGCATGTCTTTACTTTGTTGTTCGGCGACCATGTTCTGAAGCCCACATTACCGGATGGTGTTGTTCCCGGCGCGAGCGTGATGATCAAAACGCCATCCACGTACACTCTAAAGTTGCTGCCATCAAACTGCATTTTGATGTGGTAGTACGTGTTTGTTGCAACGGTTCTGGAAACCGTTAGTTGAGCAACAACGGTGCCGCCGGAAAGCTGCCTCAGAATGTATTTGTTCTTGTCATCCTGAATTTGGAGCTCAACGTTTGTTGAAGCGCTCTGGTACCATCCGAAAACGGACGCGCGTCCTGAGCCTGTTTGAATCCTGACATCCGTTTCAATCGTGCAATTGGTGCAACCGCCGAAGTTCGGTGAAATTGCCCTGCCATCTTTGGTTGTGCCGGTCAGGTCACCATTCACAACGGACCATGTCCCGCCAGTGAGCGTCCAGCCCGCGGCGTTTCCATCCTGAAAATCATCGGAGAAGAAGAACGCGGCGTTGCTTACGTTCACATTCACGGCGGACGAAGCAGTGCTATGACTTGCATTGTCATACGCGATCGTTGTCAGACTATGGTTTCCATTCGGCACGGTGGCAGTGTTCCAGCTAACGCTGTAGGGCGAACCGGTGTCGGTGCCGATTAGATTTCCGTCCACAAAAAATTCCACGCGATTCACCGAACAATCATCCGATGCATTTGCAGAAATCGTGATGGTTCCGCTGACCGTTGCATTATTCAAAGGAGAAGTGATCGAAGTCGACGGCGGATTCGTATCCACGCAACCAGATCCCGCTTCGTATGCGCCCAGATCGTGCGTGCTACCGACGGGTCGTGGTTTGCCCTCCAGATCATCGGTGACCTGACTGAGAAGGAAACCTGCATCGATGGCAGGAGATCCTGCTTTCAAGTGATAGTCATCGGCTGCCGGATTCACAAAAAGCGCAGTTGTTGTTGAGTTGAACGAATTCAAGTCGTGACCGCGGGATTGCCATGTTGCGAGGTTCACGAAAGTATCGCCATCGTTGAACGAAAACACATTTACAACCGCATTGCGATTGGACTGGAGTCCAGGCTCGCTGGTCGAATCCACATTGATGGAACCCCGCGTTCCGAGATGAATAAGAATGTTGTTTTTGACTTCGTTATTTGTAGAACCGTTCAAGAAAGAGATAACGAATCTGCCGTTCGAAGGCTGCACAATTGTATTGTTATAAAATTTGTTGTGGTGCGTGCCGAATTGATTACTTCCTTCTCCATCATCCCATCCGGCAATTCCACCTGCAACATTCTTGTAAAGCAGATTGTTTTGAATGACCGAATTGATCACGGATGCCAGGTTGATGGCCGATCCGCCGGCTGCGCCATTTTCGTAAATGATGTTGGAATCGATCAATGCATTCGAGATGATTCCATCACCGGCAAGTATCGGATCAGCATTGATCTGAATTCCCGAAGCATTGTTGTGATGCGCTTTGTTGCCTCTGATGATGGGATTGTCCGCGCTATTAGAAACATAAATTCCATGTTCGATGGCGCTGAACGACGTTTCATTGTTTTCAATTAGAATTCCTTCTGCGTAACCTGTAAAAATTCCCCAGCGGGAATTGTTGTGACAGTAATTATTCCGGATCACGATTCCGTGAATTTCCCCGGCGTTGGGTTCTCCTTGAACGGCAATGCCGGAACGCAAAGCTGAGTGCACTTCAAATCCTTCAATGTGAACGTAGCTCGCGTTGCGAATCCAGAGATTGTCGTTGTTGCTATTCAGAGAGCCCTTGGCGTTTACGATGGCTCCCGGTTGTCCGACAAAACGGATCGGCGCGACTGAGGTTCCGGATTTGGAGAATTTTGCGCCCACATAGGTTCCGGCGGTTACGTTCACGGTGTCGCCCGCGTTCGCAACATCCGCTCCTTTTTGAATGGTACGGAACGGAAGAGCCTGGGTGCCGGGATTCGAATCATTTCCCGTTACGGAAACGTAGTAGGTTGCGGCGAAACATTGACTCACACACAGAAAAATGAAGCAGAAAGCGATTGTCGTCTGTTTATTCATTGTCCCTTAACCTCCAAGTTAATTTTGAACAGAAGTTGAGTAAAAGATTTTATCTCTTCGTTTTCTTCGTTATCTTCTGTTAAATAAATTCCAGTTCAGGATTTGACCCGTTCCATCTCGCCCGTAAGTGCAGCCGCAGTTCTGGACATGTCTTGCGGTTGCGGTTGCAGGACCGCCGCTTCCAACTCTCTTTTTAACTCCGTGATCGTGCGATAACGGTGAACGGGATCTTTCTCAAGCGCTTTGGAAATAATCTTTTCGATTTCTACGGAAATTCCGGGATTTAATTTGCTGGGAAGCACAGGTTTTTCCTTTAATTGCATAAAACCGACCGCAATCGCAGATTCTCCTGTGAATGGAACGCGCCCCGTAAAAATTTCGTACAGAATGATTCCTAACGAATAGATATCGGCCCGCTCATCAATCTTTTTGCCGGATACTTGTTCCGGCGCCATGTATTCCGGAGTTCCCATAATCAGGCCGGTGGCGGTCATCCCTTCCATGTGTGCAGTTCGCGCCAGACCAAAATCAATGATTTTAATGCGGTTCGATGGATCCAGAATGATGTTTTGAGATTTCAGGTCCCGGTGAATCACCCCTTCCCGGTGAGCGGCTTCCAATCCATCACAGATTTGTGCTGCGAGGTTGTAGCCTTGCATCATGGATAACGCTCCATTCCTTTTTATATGGTCCTTCAAACTGGTGCCATGAAAGTATTCCATCGAAATAAATGTGAGTCCGTTGATTTCGGAAATGTCATGAATTCGAATGATGTTCGAATGCGTGATGCGTCGCGCCGCAGATACTTCTCTTTTCAATCGCTGCAGAGCGTCTTCATCGTTACTCAATAAAGGAGAAAGAATCTTGATTGCCACCTGTTCCTTTAATTGTTTATCGTATGCGTGGAATACAATTCCCATTCCTCCGCGACCAAGCTCTTTCAGGATTTGATATCGACTTTCCAACGCTGTTGCGACGTTCATAAACGTAGTCGGCATCTGACTAACTCCGGCAGCATCCGGACTGGTGATGATCTTTCCCAGGCTTAAAGATCTTTCCAACTGGTAGTTCATCTCCGAATCAAGCCGGCAAATCAAAGCTTCCAGATTTTGTATCCGCTCTTCTAACTTCTTCACCTTACCTTCTTCTTCCGGACTCTTTTGCGTTTTTTCAGCCTGCGCCATCTGCTTTTTGTGGCGAAACCACATCGGAACAAAAATCCAGGCACTGATCGATCCGAAGATGACTGCGATCTTCAGGACTTCCTTGTTGGCACTGAGGAAAGCCATTCCAAAAACGGCGACGATCAGCCAGAAGAATCCGCTCCTGTTTTTTAGATCAGGTAACTTGTCCTTTAACGCCATGGTTTCCGAGAGTAACGAGTGCCTTAATCATAACAAATACTTCATACGAGAATAAACCTGTCAACGTTCTCGACGATCTATCGAGGAGAATTTACGAGTTCTTATGACAAAGTTCTCGAGTTTGTTATGACAACTTTTGCCCGGCTCATCCGATTATATATAAGAGAGAGGTTAAAAAAGATGTTCGGGGATCAAAGACAAGAGCCCAGGCGATACGAAGAGCCGAAGCTACGGGACATGAATTCCGGGGAAGTTGTAGATATTATTTCGCCAGGATCCTTTGAACTGGAAACAGTTTTACTGGATTCTGCTTATTACAAATTCCGTGGAAGAGAATACCGGTTTCAGCTGTCTAAGGCGCGCGAGCTCGGACTGAAAGTTGCTTGAGACAGGAATCTTGAGACAGGTATAATGTTGGCAGAATGTTTCTGCTTTTGATCCTCTCAACATTTACCTTTCAAAACGCAGGGTCAGACATGCAAGGATACCTTGCGATGCCTTCCCATCAGCCAAAAGCACTCCTTCTGTACTTTCATCGTTATGTTGAAAAAGGGGACGCCGTGAAACTCTGGGGAGAATCCTTAAACCCGCACGGTTATGCCGTCGCCGGCTTCACCACAACTTCCGCCGGCAATATCGTACAGGCGGCTTCCAATGCTCTTTTGTCGCTTCGCAAAAATCCGGATCTTGAAAACGTGCCGGTAATTGCGGTTGGTGCAAGCATGGGCGCAGTTTCCGCTGCGCAGTGGTTTGCTTCCAGCTCCAAAGTGAGAGCCCTGGTTTTGATCGTGCCCGGTTCTCCGGATATTTGCTCCTATTTGAAAGCTGCCGCGGGCCGGCCTGTTTTTATGATCCAGGCGGAAAATGATGAGATTACGCAGGGTTCCGGCGCAAAAATTCGCGAATGCCTCAATCCGGCGAAGCCATTTATTTTAAAGGGATCGGGGCATCTCTTTCCTCCTTCCGCAGTGGCGAATGATATCAGTCGATGGCTGGATTCCTTACCCTTGACCACCAAATAAACGGGAAATCGCCCAGATCATTACGAGGAGCACGGTGAATGAAAGTCCCAGAAATGCAGCAATCACTACGGCGATGAACATCCAATGCCTGTTGGTGCTTTTCAGGGGTGCTTCCGCATATTGATGAAAAAGTTGCATATTCCGGGTGTTCGCTTTGTAAACGAAGTCAAACGCGTCTCCCAGAAACGGAATCGTTCCGATCGTGAAGTCCAGTAAGCTGTTGACAAGCATCCTGACAATAACGATTTTTGGGAGCTTAAACTGAAACGCGCGGAGCAGAAGAAATAATCCCATCAGTCCGCTAATAATGTCGCCGGCTCCTGGCACCAAACCGAGGATTGCTTCCAATCCGAACCGCCATTTTGTGCCCGGGATCTTGAAACAATTATCCAGGAGCCAGGCAAGCTGATCTAGCTGGTCCCGGGTCTTGCTTAGGTCGACTGTCTTCGTCGGCGGGCCGGGACGCCCGCCCTCCAAGGGTTCAACGTTCATGTACAATAATCTATTCCTGAAAGTTTAAACGTATATAGGAAGATAAGGAAGAATATACCCCGGAGTCACGAAAAATGCTCCGTGATGTGCGTGGTGAACAAGGAAAATGAATCACGACCAGTTTTTCGAGCTCTTGACCGGATATGCTCTCGATGAGCAACCGGAAGATGTCCGTCTCAGGATCCGCGCGCATCTTGAATCAGGTTGTGAGAACTGTATTACGGAGCTGAAAAATATTCAGGAAACTCTCCATTTCCTTCCGCTGAGCTTGCAGGAGTACCCTCTTCCTGCTTCCGTGAAAATGCGGATTGATCAACGCATTGAAGAAGAAATGTTTCGCGAAAATACTTTCCAACGGCAGAGCGTTTCCCATTACAGATTACTGAGACGTCTTGGAATGGGAGGAATGGGGGAAGTCTTTCTTGCGGAAGACACAAAGCTTGGCCGGAACGCTGCCATCAAACTCATTCGTCCTGAAGGCGCCGCAAATCAGGAAAAGAAAAAACGTTTCTTGCGTGAAGCTCGTGCCGCTGCGGTTTTGAGCCATCCCGGCATTGCGACAATTTATGAGGTCGGTGAAGACAACGGAACTGACTTCATTGCCATGGAATACGTGGAAGGACATTCGCTGAAAGAGGAACTCAGCGAAGGACCTCTGGATCCGGACCGCATCATCCGGCTTGGGATTCAGCTGGCGGATGCTTTGGTGGAAGCACATGAGCGGGGGATTTTGCATCGCGATTTAAAACCGGAAAACATTCAAATCCGGAAATCGGATCAACTGAAGATTCTCGATTTCGGTCTTGCAAAATTTCTCGAAACGCGACTGGAGGATGACTACATTTCCTCAACCGATAACATTGTAGGAACCATCCCTTACATGAGTCCGGAGCAGATTGAAGGAAAATTCCTCGATGCACGGAGCGATATTTTCGCTGCCGGTTCCCTTCTTTACGAAATGGCGACCGGGCGCGCGCCTTTCACCGCTGATAATCCCGGCGCCACCTTGCAAAACATCCTGAACTGCGACCCCGTTCGGGTTTCCTCGCTGAACCCGCAAATTCCCTCTTCACTAGAAAAGGTGATCAACCGGTGTCTCCAGCGAGATCCGGCGTTCCGTTATCCTTCTGCTAAAGAATTAGTAGTGGACCTGAATTTTCTGGAGAAGGGAAAATCGATTGACTTCGCGCGTCCGGTGACGGCGCCTGCACGACCTTCTATATGCATTGCCGTTTTGTATTTCGAGAATCTCAGCGAAGAAAGGGAAAGTGATTATTTCCGGGCTGGAATGACGGAAGATATCATCACGGAACTTTCCAAGCTGAAGGGCTGGGAAATCAGACCGCGAACTCAAGTCGTGCCGTACAAAGACCAGGAGATCGACATAAAGGATATTGCCGCAGAGTTAAAGGTGACCCACATCTTGCAAGGGAGCATCCGGAAAGCCGGAAGCCGGCTGCGTATCTCAGCTCAACTTGTGGAAACGCGTTCGGCAAATTCGATGTGGGCGGACCGTTACGATCGTGATCTGAAAGATATTTTTGAAATCCAATCGGAGATTGCTCAAAAAATTGCAGCAGCCCTCAAGGTTCATTTAACAAAATCAGAAAAGCAGGAATTTGCGAAACGATATACGGAAAATCTGGAAGCCTATGATTCTTACCTGCGCGGCCGGGAGATGATCTTCAAGTTAAGCAAGGAAGGTGTGGAAGGCGCGATCGATTATTTCTTGCAGGCGGTTGAAGCGGATCCCCAATATGCGCTGGCTCATGCAGGCCTGGCGCAGGCGTACGCCATCAGTCTGAGTTTTTATGGCGGTCCGGAATTGCTAGCAGATCAATCCATCGTTCATGCTGGAAGAGCTCTGGGGTTGGAGAAGAATTTGCCACAGGCCTACGCAGCACTGGGCCTTGCTTATTTCCTGAAGCGGATGATCGAAGACGCGAGAGAAGCATGTTTGAAGGCAGTACAGCTGGATCCCTATGACCCGTTCGCCACATGGATTTCCGGCCGCCTGTTGTACCGGATGAACCAGTATGAGGAATCTGCCGAACGTTTTCGGCGAACCATCGAGTTGCTTCCGGACTTCTACACGGCCTATGCTGATTTATCGCAGGCTTATGAGAATATGGGAATGCATGAAATTGCAACAGAAACTCGCAAGAAAACGATAGAGTCCTGCCGGAAGTATGTGCAAGATTTTCCGAATGAAGCAAGAGCGCGCATTTTTCTTGCGACAAGCTACGCATGGCTGGACGCCCGGGAAGAAGCAATAGCCGAAGGAAGACGAGCTGCCGAACTCAGTCCCAAAGATCCGGTTCTGATGTATAACCT
>JBKKAT010000764.1:0-6188 GCA_046714535.1 Acidobacteriota bacterium
GGGTACAGACGGTTACGGCTGGATCGATTACAACCTTTTTCGTTCTGTAGCTCGTGAAGGATACATAGCGGCTTCTTTCCCAAAGACTAACGTTACACCGACACCGACACCAACACCGACACCAACGACTCAACAACCGCAAGCGGGAATCGAGATCACCGGTGTGCAGCACAATGTAAATGCGGGAACCGCGAACGCAGGAATGAATATTCAGCTGCGGTACACGCTAAAGGGATATGCCGGCTACTACGGTCAAATTGTTTTGCATTTTACGTTTGGCCAAAATCAACCGGTGCGAGCGACAATGGAAAACTATCGTGACCTGTATAACAACGTGGCAGCCGGTACACAAGTTTTTTACATCGAAAAACAGGACTATTCCAACTACGTTTTCTCAATTTTTGTCCCGTACAACGCTTTTTACATCGCCACCGGTCAGTGGAATGCGAACGGTCAATATCAGTACGCAACCACGCAAATGGTGATGGTTGCCGACCTATTCGTTAGTAATTTCGGAGTTGCCCAAAGTATCCAGGTCCCTTTCTCGGTTAGCCGATAGCGAACAAACGTCAGGTCTCAGCATCTCCTTCCGTCAATGCTTTTGGGTACTCCACCCTTCACTTGACTCGCCTTCCGTGCGTCGAGATCCTTTATCGTATTTTTGTTTACTTTCAATTTTCTCACTTTGGTTTTCATGATTGGATGCTTGAGCCGGCAAGGAAGAAAAATATTTCAGTAAGGCTAGGAAGACCGGAGAGATAGCCATCTGGCTATTGAATTGCTTTTCTCACCGTATCGGTGAGGTGAATTTCCAATTCCGGGTAAGCTTCCAGCAGACGTAGAATATCGGCGAGGTCTTTTTGCCTTTTACTTTTGCGACGCTGGTCATCAGAATAAGCCCAAACCTTACCCTTGATAACATCCTGTGGAGCGGCAACTCTTAACTGATAGCCAAGTACCAGTTTTGACTGAGCGCCTCCAATGAAGGCTTGATAGCGGGGATCTCTTTGAATCTGCACGCGGAGATCAGATTTTGGACTTCTCAGATTTATACTGTGTTCGAAATGTTCGATTTTCAACCCTTTTTCCGCGGCTGCATTGCAAACTTTATCGATGTCCTGCACGGCCACGATCAAATCCAGATCGAGACTCACGACCGGCTCAACATACGCATTGACAGCCAAACCACCTATGACGCAGTACTCGGCGCCCAATTCCGTCAGAATATCGATCACGATTTGCAGGATATCAATTTCGCCGTTCGCTATATGATTCAGGAATTGTTTGCCGGTCATAGTCTTTGCCCTTGTGCGGATAGGCTTATTATAATGTCCTATCGCTGCGACTGTCGAAGTAGGGAAGGAAACTTACTTAAATC
The DNA here is from genome assembly GCA_046714535.1 of Acidobacteriota bacterium. GTDB lineage: Bacteria > Acidobacteriota > HRBIN11 > JAKEFK01 > JAKEFK01 > JAKEFK01. Next base: position 1,379 of record JBKKAT010000764.1, read on the forward strand.
CTTTCACGAGTTTTTCAGTTGCACCTTATCACCCCTTCCCTGCTGTTCGTTGCGCCCCCTTTGATCTTTTCCGACTGGCTGCCGGCAGCATTCAGGTCTTTCACCGTTTTTTTGTTTAGTTTGAGTTTCTTTGCCTTCACTTTCATATTTTCTTTCTGCTTGTTGTTCATGTCTTTTCCTCCATGATGATTCACCTGTATAAGACATTTCGGGAAAAACATTTCAGACGAAGGTTGGAAGATGGAAGATAATAGAAAGAAATTCACGAAACTCGCTTATCTAACTGAAAAGATGGATTATGAATCTGACAAAGAAGATGAAGTGGGAGCCGATCCTCAAAGGACCGTTGAAAGCCCGGGCCGTTGAAGCGATTGACGCAATCGCATCTGCGCTTCGGAACCCACCACGCACGGCTATTCCAGAATTTGAACCGGACGAAGGAACGCTTGCCGTGGAAGAAGCGGGTCTGGCAGGTGGACGCGCTGGATACGCGTTGCTTTTTGATTACCTCGCTCGAAGCACGGGAAATCAGCGCTACAAAAAATATGCAGCCGTATTCTTAAAAGACGCAATGGAAGCCGTGGCGGAGGTGCGAATGAGTTCTTCACTTTACGGAGGCTTCACTGGAATCGCATGGGTTGCAACACACTCGCAAAATCGAGCTCAGCAGGATCTTGCGGAAGTCGATCAGGCACTTTGCGATCATGTGAAGCGCTCACCCTGGAAAAGCGATTACGATTTGATCAACGGCCTTGTTGGATTCGGTGTTTATGCGCTGGAGCGCCTTCACAAGCGTGGGGCAGCTCTCGCGGCTCGCCGTTGTTTGACGAGGATCGTGAATCGATTGGAAGAAACGGCAGTAGAAACTTCGGAAGGACTTTCATGGTATACATCTGTTGATCTATTACCGCAATGGCAACAGGAGAAAGCTCCGAAAGGATACTTCAATCTTGGTTTGGCCCATGGCATTCCGGGTGTGATTGCCTTGCTTGGCCACATGTACGCGGCTGGGATTCAACGCCGCAAAATACGAAGACTCCTGGAAGGCTCTGTAAGCTGGCTGGTCAAACAAAAACTGCCACCGGATGCCGGCTCCTGCTTTTCATCCTGGGTGGTTCCCGGGATTGATCGAGACTCCAGTAGATCTGCATGGTGCTACGGAGATCCTGGAATCGCAATCGCGCTTCTTTCAGCCGCTCGATCGGTGGGAGAAAAATCATGGGAAGAAGAAGCGATGAAAATCGCGCGTGCTGCAGCAGAACGACCGTCCGATCAGGCAGGTATTCGCGATGCAGGATTGTGTCATGGTTCTGCCGGATTGGCTCACATATTTAACCGCATTTATCAGGCGACCAGCGAAAAGCTTTTTCATGAAGCCGCCCAATACTGGTTTGAACAGACTTTGGAATTTCATAAACCCGGAAAAGGCGTGGCAGGCTTTCAATCGTATTTGCACGGGACCGGTGATTGGTTCGATGATCCTGGTTTGCTCACAGGCGCCGCAGGTATTGCGCTGGCGCTTCAAGCCGCATGCACGAAGGTCCGTCCCGAATGGGATCGCTTTCTGCTAACCAATATCGATACATGACAAAATAAATAACCATGAGCGATTTCAAGCACTGCGATTTTTTTGTGCTTCGTACTCCGCTTCTGTCGTTTGATGAGATTCTCGCGTGGAGCGATGCTCCCGATCGCATCAAGCATCTTCGCGAAATCGTAACGCGACCGGAAGTCCGTGATGCCATTTTTGTCGGCTCACCCGATCTGGAAGCGTCGGTCGATTTGTGGTTGCGCGAGCCGGACACCGAACGTGGAAAACGCATAGAACAGGCTTTGGTCCGCTACTTTGTGCGAATGGCAGGGAGACCAACTCCTTTCGGCCTGTTTGCGGGATGTTCGACAGGCTTGATTGAAAAAGAAACACGGCTGAACTTCGAAGATCAATCTCCCTGCCGCCGGTTCAGCCGGTTGGACATGGATTACCTTTCGACGCTCACAGAAACATTGAGCAAAGATCCGGAACTGCGAAAATCGCTGACCTATTATCCAAATACCAGTCTTTATCGAGCCGCCGGGCGAATTCGCTACGTGGAATCACGAGTCGAAAAGAAAGTTCGTTCCCATCATCTCGTGGCGGTCGAAGAGAACGAATACTTGCAGACCACTCTTCAGCGCGCTGCATTGGGAGCAACAGCGGCAGCACTCGCGGACGCGCTACAAAGCGAAGAAATCTCTGCAGAAGAAGCAGCAGAATTCATAACGGAACTCATCGATAATCAGATTCTCGTTCCTGATTTGGGTTTCACACTCACGGGACCGGATCCTATCGAAGCCCTCGTTGAACAGTTAAGAAGCCATCGTTGCTCTGCTGTCATTGCGCAAACACTACACACCGTGCGCGATGAGCTCCGGTCGATGGATGCTGACGGCATCGGCGCAGATCCTGCACGGTATCGCAGGATTGCAAAACAGTTGGAGACATTGCCGGGAGAAAAACCGGAGCTTCCAAAATTGTTTCAGGTCGATATGATCAAGCATTTGCCGGACGTCGCACTGGGCGAACCGATCATTGAAGAGATTTTGCGAAGCGTTGAGATTTCACAAAAAATCGGACAGCGATACCTGGAAGATGATCTGGACCGGTTTCGCAATGCTTTTTTAGAACGTTACGAAAGCAAGGAAGTGCCACTCGTCGAAGCACTGGATGAGGAAACCGGAATAGGGTTTCCCGTCAACCAATCCGGTTCGGATGCTGCCCCTTTGCTGCGTGGACTCGATTTTCCCGGCACAATACCCGAATCAAAATGGACGCCACGCGAGACCTATGTTCTTCGCAAGCTTCAAGACGCGATTGCCATGGGCGCTCAAGAAATTATTTTGGACCGAAAAGATATCGAGGCGCTGGCCGATAAGGATCCGCATCCTTTGCCCGATGCATTTGAAGTGATTGCGGTCCTATCGGCGCATTCGCAGGAAGCATTGAACCGTGGCGATTTTCACATTGCATTGCGTAGTATCGACGGACCTTCCGGCGCCCGTTTTCTCGGCCGATTCTGTCATGCGGACCCGCTCCTGCAATCGAAGGTGGAACAACACCTTCGCGCAGAAGAGGCACTCACGCAGGATGCCATTCTGGCGGAGATCATCCATTTGCCCGATGGCCGGCTCGGCAACATTCTTTTTCGGCCGGCCATGCGCGAATATGAAATTCCTTATCTTGGGCGTTCGAGCGTGTCTCAAGAAAAACAAATTCCGGTCACGGATCTGAATATCTCTGTCATCCATAATGAGATTGTGCTTCGTTCTGCGCGCCTTGGCCGCCGTATTATCCCGCGGCTTACGAGCGCTCATAATTTTTCTCTTCGCGCAATCGGCACGTATCGATTCCTTTGTCAGCTTCAATTCCAGAAAACCTACGCCCATTCCTGGAGCTGGGGACCACTGTCAAACGCCGACTTCCTTCCCAGAGTTCGATTCGGACGCATCATCCTTTCGGTCGCCCGTTGGCGACTCTCTAAGGAGGAAATTCGCAGTTTGATTGAAATGGGATTTAGCGCAATCATAGAGTGGCGATCCGATCACAAAGCACCGCGTTTTGTCGCGCTTGCAGAGGCGGATAATCTTCTTCCGGTCGATCTGGAAAATGAACACTCCGTGCAAAGCTTCCTCCATGTGATTCGGAAACGGGACGAAGCCATGCTGGTTGAAATGTTTCCACCGCCCGAATCGCTATGCGTCCGCGGACCGGAAGGGAGATTTGTCCATGAAATCGCGGTGCCGTTTGTTAGGAAGAGTCCCATTCCCTATGGGGGGCGGGCATCCCTGCCCGCCATTCCGGTGGTTGGAACAGATCGAACCTTTCCGCCCGGATCCGAATGGCTTTATACAAAACTCTACACCGGCACAGCTACAGCCGATCATGTTTTATCCGAATCCGTTGCGCCTCTCGCTCAAAATCTACTCGAATCGGGAACGGCGGATCGCTGGTTTTTCATTCGCTATACGGACCCCGATCATCACCTTCGCGTGCGCTTTCACGGAGACCCGCAACGGCTACAAAACGAAGCTCTACCCGCAATCCACGAAGCGGTTCATCCATTACTGAAAGACGGACAGATTCGGCGCATCCAATTCGACACGTACGAACGCGAAATCGAAAGGTATGGCGGTTCCGAAGGTATCCTCATCGCGGAACAAATTTTCCAAATTGACAGTGAAGCGGTTCTGGAAATCCTGGATCTGCTCGAAGGAGATGAAGGAACAGATACGCGCTGGCGAATCACACTGTGCGGAATCCATGCGCTGCTGAATGATCTTGGTTTGGAGTTGCAGCAGAAACATGCTGTGATGAAGAGCGTTCGCGAACAGTTTGGAAAAGAACTTCAGGCCGATCAAAATCTGAAAAAGCAACTCGCAGAACGCTTCCGCAAAGAACGCGCACAACTTCAATCGCTGCTGAGTGGAAACCCCGAAACGGAAGCAACGGAGATACTCCAGCAACGTTCAAAGCTTCTTGCTCCGCTGATCGCACAACTGAAACAAACGCAGAATTCCATCGAGGATCTCGCTTCCAGTTTCATTCATATGCATGTCAATCGCATGTTGCGTGATGCGCAGCGGCAGCACGAGCTGGTGCTTTATGACTTCCTGTTGCAACTTTACGCGTCTCAGATCGAGCGTGAGAAGTGTGGTTGATGCAGATTAGTCCTGTCAGGAAGAAGAATTTGATTCCTGAATCGATTGCAGCACAATCAGTTTCTGGCGTACCTGCAAGGCCATGACAGAAAGCCCTTGATGGTCTGTTTTTAGC
>JBKKAT010000765.1:0-3731 GCA_046714535.1 Acidobacteriota bacterium
CTAATAAACGATAGATGCTATTCATTTTCCTTCTGATTTTTTTTACCAATTTCGTGTTGAGCGGAACAAGCGGATAATCGTTTACGTAATCACCTTGCGGACCAAGGTTTACGGTCTGTCCCTGTAAAATTTTGCCCACAATTTTCAAGTCCCCCTTCTCTGGTAAACCGGCAGAAACATATTTTTCGAATTCCACTTCCGCTTGCGCAGGATCTCCTAAATGAAGAAAAAGCATCACTTTCGCGGCAGCGATGTTTGCCTGAGTTTGTTTGTCGGAAGAAAGAGACAGAGAATATTCGAATACTTCATCAATCTCTTGCCTTGAAAAATCAGTAAGATTATCCGGAAAATCTAAAGAGGCAGGCTCTATTTCTTTTATGCACTGAAAAACAACACTACAGGAATTTGGCACGACATATTCCATCTTGAAATGGTCCCGGAGACGGTACTGGATAAGATGAATCCAGGACGTATAGTAATGCACAAAATCCTGTTGGATTAAAAAACTTCCCGGGATCAACGCCGGGAAAAATCCCTTCAAAATAGCTTTTGAAATGTCGAATGCCTTCATGGCATCGATCAATAACAGCTCAATTGTGCCGCCCCTCCAGGTTGTGTACCGAAGATCCTCCTGATGAACTCGAATATGATCAGACCACGGTTTGATTCTTCGCTGGAACTCCTCCACAAATATTTCTCCCGGTTTGAACCGCTCCTGCAACGTGCTTCCTTTTACGCATTCTTCCATCCACTCTTCCCAGACAAAGTAATCAAAGGCATGAATTCGGGCGACTTTATCTTTGCATTTGCGATTCTTTGTAAGGCCTTTCGCGAGAGGAATTGTCGTCGATCCGAGCCAGCAGCCAAGATCCACAATTTCCCCTGCGCCGGAGTATACGGAGGAGGCATACTCTTCAAAGTATTTTTGTTCGTGCAGGGAAGTCATCCCGAATATCAGACGCTTCATTGATTTATCACTGGATCCGCTTCCATTGTACTGTAGGTGCCGGCGTCCCCTACTATTGAGGGATTAACCGGCCGGCGGCGTCGTTTGCTATCCATTCAGCGAGTTTGCGACCGGCACGATTTGTGTAACGCCCTTCCCTCATAAATTTGCGTTCCGTGTCAGTTTTAAGCATGTCCTCAAAACGGGCGCTGAGATTTAACCAGGAAGCGCCGGTCTCTTCTGCAACGCGCCGGTTTATTTGATCAATCTCAGCATTGGGAAAAGGATAGCCTACCAGAACGGGGTGGACCTTGTACTCCTGGCATCGCAGGACGATGTTTCGCAATCGCGTCTCAAGCGCAAACAATGTGTAAATCAGTTTTTTATCCAACGCCTGATAATACAGAGCCGCCAGGTTTTCTTTTGTCGTTGTTGGACACGAAATAGTTTGCAAAGCTTTTTGCAAGTTTGTTTTCAAATAATGCAGACCATTTTTGCGAAGTGCCGCAATAAACAAATCTTCATTTTCATCCAATAAAAATGCTTGCATTAAATTTTGAAGAGCTTGATCGGGATTTGTTCTGACCACAATGCCGGCACGCGTTCTGAAAACTATGGCCTTCCACTCCGGAAGCTCAGCCGGAGATAAGTCCAGAGCTCGATCAATGCCGCGTAAAGCGTAGTCCGGCCGGCTGGAAAGAAGACAAGCCGTCGCCAGACTTTTCCAGAACCAGGGATCTGCCGGGAATTTTTTCAGAAGATCTACGGCGATTTCCGAGGTGTCATTTGGCGTGTTTTCAAAAGGAAAAGCGTGAAGAAGCGCTCGCGCGTTTTTGTAATCCGGATTCTTGTTGTAGTTTTCCTGTAGCCATGAGATTTCGGCTCTTGCTTCAGAATGCATTCCTAATTCGTAGTACGTCTCAGTGAGACCGGCACGCGCAATGACATCTTCTGAATTCGTTTGGAGGTATTTCTGGAATTCCTGGCGGGCAGCAGTCAAGACCCCGTTCTTTAGCAGATTCCAGACCGGCTTTTGAGGCTCCATCAACGCCGCATATTCTTCCGAATATTTTATTGTTTTAGGGGCAGTTTTAGAGGTGGCAACCATCGCATCGAGGCGTGAATCTGAAACCGCTAAGTATTCGGGCCGGTATCCGGCAATCGGAGGTTTTTCAAGAAGAAACCAGGGAGGAATCACAAGCACATCTAGAAAATCCGGCAACGAAAAACCATCCCCCATCTTTTGATGAAGAATCTCTATATGGAATGGAGGACGAACGGACTCTACTGTTACCGGCTGAGGGGATTGCACGATTTTATCTGTGTCCTGAACGGCGATGTCGTTGATTCCAATCATGAGGTATACGAGGTCCGGGCGTTGTTTTTGCACAAGGTCCTGCGTTCTTCGAAGAACATCACCAGACGTTAAGTATTCGGAACTGAAATTTATGACTTTCCAATTTCTACTCTTTTTTGTGGCGAGAACTTCTGACACGAACTTTACATAAGGTGGCATTTGAATAGAACTGAACTTACCGGCCGTGAAGGAATCCCCAACACACATGACCACAAATTCACCTGGCCGGGCAGCGGGAGTTTCTTTCAACTTGATCAATGGCCAGGCCAGTAAAGAAGTAAATTGCAGAAATATCTCCAGCACGGGTAGGAAGAGAAGCATGACGACAACTGCTTTCCCCCAATGTGGTAAAACTTTGGTTGAGAATCCTGACAGGATTAAACGAGTATTTGTCTTGATCTGTACCGCGTCTTTGCGCATCTGAATGAGGAACAACTCTTTGCGCGTAACTTCTTGACGTTCTGAGGGTGTTGGACCTTTCGGCGCCGGCCTGGACATGCGTCGCAAAATAAACAAGTACCTGCGAAGTGATTCCCTGATGCCCGGCGAAGGCGCGCGGGGAGAGGTCTTCAAAGCTTGCATTAAAACGTTCGGAGTTTTTGAAGGTTCCGGTGGAGGCGCTTTTTTTCTTCGAAGCGCATAAAGCACCAGGTTCAGTGTCTTATATTTATTGCCTGTTGCCGGCGGTTTGGATCTCTTGAGTGTGTAGAGCATGACCTTGAGGAAATTCGGTGACTTGCCCGCCGACGATTTCTGTTTGGGTCGCCGCATCCAGCCCACAAAAAACCGGATGAAATTGCGAACGGATCGCATCGGAGAAGAGCCGGGCGAGCTCTTAAACTGATAATAGAAAATTCTAAGAGACCTGATCTTTGGTTTTAAATCCGGAGGCGTCAGGACAATTCGTATGAATTCGCGTAATGGAATCATCTTTTACGTTGGGTTCTCGGATGATTTTGTTTCAAACAAAGCTCGAGATTTGTTCAGTAGTTTTTTCCCGTACCGTCCCGCAAGCCGCACAGGTTCCGGCAATTGATCCCTCCACGTAATTCTTAAACTATCGGGATACACGATGGATCCTTTGGGCCGGAAATACTTGCCGCTCTCCACTTCCTGAATCAGCCCGCCGAAGAAGCTTAAGTATTCATCCGTCATTTTACTCAATGAATAACATTCCCGGATGGTTTCGTATGCGTTGCGAGACAAAGTTTGGAGTAGCGTCCTGTCCTGATGAATTCGCACGATTCGTTCCGCGAATGCTTCCGTATCGCCGGGCGAAATGATAAATCCGTTATGACCATCCCGAATTACCTCCGGGATACCGCTTCGAATCTCTGAAACAATCGGAACACAACCTTGCCCCATGGCTTCTAATATCGTAACCGGCATTCCCTCAAAGTCGGAGGTGAGAATGGTCACGTCCTGAGT
>JBKKAT010000766.1:0-12077 GCA_046714535.1 Acidobacteriota bacterium
TCCGTCCACCTGGGGTCCGTCCGCCTGGGGTCCGTCCGCCTGGGGTCCGTCCGCCTGGGGTCCGTCCGCCCGGAGTCCGTCCGCCCGGGGTCCGTCCGCCTGGAGTCCGTCCACCTGGGGTCCGTCCGCCTGGCACACGCGTAACTTGAGCCGGAGCAACCCTTGTTCCGACTTCTACACGAATTGATTCATGCTCTGTTCCAGTCACTTCACGCATCAACTTTTTCTGCTCTTCAGTTAACTGGATGTTTATTCCTTTTGGATCGGCCATTTACGCCACCTCCTGTTTTATTTTTTCATAATCTACAATTGCAAGTGGCTTGCCAACTCGAATGCAGATCACGACGCCTCATAGTTCGAGCCATTTTCCGAGGACAAAACGCAAATACCGGTCGAGTATTCGGAAGCGCGTTCCAATTGCTCGGGTAAAAATTAACCTGGGATCTGAAGAATTGGTTGAATTTTTGACCGGCAGAATGGCCTAGAACTGGTATTTCCGGCAGAGATATTTCATCCGGTTTTTGTCTATTCTTAAACTTTCGGCTGCTTTGCTTTTGACTCCTTTCGTTTTATCTAAAGCAGCCCGGAGCAACTCGCGTTCGAATTGCTCAACAGCTTCATCCAGACTGATGCCCCCTTCAGGAATTCCGCCGAGAAGAGGAAGGGAAGCGGACTGATAACCGCGAACGGAAGAAGGAAGATGCTGCAGGCCGATCATCTGCTCGTCACTCATCAGAACAAGGGTTTGGATGAGATTCTCCAGCTCACGGACATTTCCTTTCCAGGAATGGTTCATCAACGCTTCGAGCGCTGCGGGGTGAATTTTTTTTTGCGGAATATGGTTTTCATCACAGAAATTACGCAAAAAATGGTAAAGAAGAAGCGGAATATCTTCCTTTCTTTCTCTTAATGGAGGTATCTTTACGGGGAAAACATGAATTCTGTAATAGAGATCTTCACGAAACGCTCCCCGAGCAACTTTCTCTTCAAGGTTTTCGTTTGTAGCTGTAATAAATCGAACATCGGTGGAAATCTTTTTCGTCCCTCCAACTCGTTCGAATTTTTTCTCCTGTAGCACGCGAAGCAGTTTAGACTGAACCATTGGACTAACTGCCCCGATTTCATCCAGAAACAAGGTCCCTTCGTGTGCCAGTTCGAAGCGTCCTGTATGCATTGCGACAGCACCTGTAAAAGCGCCGCGTTCGTGTCCGAACAGTTCTGTTTCTACGAGTGTCTCCGGCAAAGCAGCGCAGTTTACGCTCACAAAGGGTTGCTCTTTTCTCTTACTGTTATAGTGGATGGCCCGGGCAATAAGCTCCTTGCCTGTGCCACTTTCTCCTCGAATGATTACTGTGGCTGTTGTGTCGGCAACACGCCGGATTGATTCGAATACGCTGAGCATGGCCGAACTATTTCCAATTATGTTTTCAAAGGAATACTTTTGCTGTAGTTCATTTCTGAGTCTGAGATTGTCCTGGCGCATTTGCTGCATTTCCAGAGACCGGTGAATAATCAACTTCAGCTCCGTTAGATCAAACGGTTTCTTAAAGAAGTCGTGTGCGCCGGCCTCGACCGCATGTAAAGTCTGTTTCATGTCGGTATTTCCCGACATAACGATGACAATCGTTTCCGGAAGCTCAGCCCGGATTTTTTCAATCAAGCCGATTCCTTCCTGATATTTGCCGGAAGGGGGTAGGTTTAGATCAACGAGGGCCAGAGCAGGTTTTTCCTCAGACAGCAATTTTTCGGCTTGAAAGCGGTCCCCAGCCTGCACAATCTCGTAGTGTTTGCTCAGCGACAAAACAATTTGTTGCCGAAGAAGGGTGTCATCCTCGATGACAGCGATTTTCTTAAGGGCCATTTTCCTCAATTGGCAGCATGATTCGAAAAATAGTTCCGGAACCGGGTGAACTCATCACTTCAATTCTTCCTTGATGTAAAGCAAAAATTTGCTGACTGGTAAAGAGTCCCAAACCAAGACCTCTTTCTTTTGTCGTGATGAACGGATTGAATAGTTCATCTTGCACAAAGGATTCGGTCATGCCGATTCCTGTGTCCCCGATTTCGACTAAGAGTTTTTCTTTTTTTCGTTGTCGAATGACCTTCGTATGAATTCGAAGAGTTCCGCCATCCGGCATCGCATCGATAGCGTTCTCAACCAGACTGTGAAAGGCGTTGTGGAGATAAAAGGGGTCTCCCCAGATGGAGGGCACTTCGCCCAGAGATAAATCGAGGTCCAATCCACGAAATCGTCGCGCCGGGATATCTTCTACTATCTTCTTCAGGATGTGATTTACGTCGGCTTTGAGCTTTACTACAACCTGTTTCTGATTTTCGCGGAACCGTTTTACGATCGCATCCATCTTCTGAACTGTATTGCTCAGGATTTCCGCCATGCTTTGTTTGAACATGGGAGAGTCGTAGTTCTCATCCATATTCTGCAAAAGCGCGCTCAACCGGAACGCAAGATTCTTCATATCGTGAACAATGACAGAGTCCACGGTTTGTTGAAGCGATACGCGGACAACTTTTTTTTTCGCACTCATGATCGGGTCAGTGACGTGTGCCCGCATCCTGGTCGGATGCGACTGTATAACGAATGATGAAAACCGAAATGTCATCGGATTGCGGTTCACCGGCCGAGTAGTCCGCGATTCGTTGGAAAACGGTTTCAACCATTTCATCTACTGGTTTATGTCGATGAGCTACAAGCAATTCTTTGAATTCTTCTTCGCCCAAAAAGTTGCCTTTTGCATCACGGGCTTCAGTCACTCCGTCCGTAAAGAGACAAACTGTATCCCCTGGATGCAGATAGATTGTATTGTGTGTATAAGTTGCGAACGGAAATGCGCCAACGATGAGACCACCAGAAAACAGTTCTTCCACTGAACCATCCGGATGAATTAAATACGGGGGGTTATGGCCCGCGTTTACAAACTGAAATTCGCCGGAAGGAGCCAGCGTTGCGTAGAACAACGTTACGAACTTATTACTGGCTGAGCGCTGGCATAAATACGAGTTTACGCTATTCAAGCAATCCGCAGGGGACGGATGTTTCATTGCCTCCGCAAAAAGGAGTCCCTGCACCATCGAACAGAGTATGGCTGCGGAAACGCCCTTTCCCGAAACATCTGCAATCATCGATGCGTACCGGCCATCCGGAATCTTAATGAGATCGTAACAGTCTCCGCTGATATGTCTGCTTGGAATGTTCTGTGCGTAGGCTTCAAAGTAACCATAGGAACCTTTGATGCGCGGAAGCAGAGTTGCCTGGATTTCTTGCGCCGTTGCAAGTTCCAGTTCGAGTCTTTCCTTTTCGCGCGATTCACGAAGTAAACGCGCATTCTCAATGACCGCCGTTGCATCCGTTGTAAGTGAATCGAGAATTCCCTGACTGATTTTAGAAAAAGACTCAGTTGCTTTCTTGCCATCCAGATACAAAGCACCGATAACTTTCTGGTCTGCGTGTACGTTCACCAAAGAATCAAGGATCCCGAATTGTTTCAGTGGAAGGCAAATGATTGTGCGTAGCTCAAGATTGAGCATGCTTTCCGAAAGGGCAACTTTGTTGGGACCTTGAACATCGGTTAAGAAAACCTTTTCGCCCGATTCCATAACCTGTTTGAGGACTGTTGTGCTGATCTGGAATGATTCTGTTGCAACGGATTGCTTGGTTTTATCACGACCCCGCTGCACCTGAGGTTCGCCAGTCGTGTCCCTCAAAACGAGAAAACCTCTTTCGGCGCGCGTGATTTCAATTGCAGCATCCAGAACCATGTCGAGAATTTCATGAAGCGGCGCCGTTCCGCTGAGTAACCGGGCGACTTCCAGTAAATGCGAGACATTCTTCAGGTCGCTGCCGGCGACAGACATAATCATGGAAGGTGTCTCTGTTCGAAATGGTCCGGATTCGCGCGTAACATCTTCATGCGTCAAAAACAGTATTTGCGTGTCGTTTCCAAGCAGAATTCTGTCCTTATGGTGCAAGATATGCGTTTCAACGCGTTGTCCATTTACGAAGGTGCCGCACTTGCTCTGTTTGTCAATCAGCTTGTAATGGCTGCCTTCTTGAATGATCTCCGCATGAAAACGGGAAACCGAAGCATCATTCGTTTGAAGATCATTGTCACCGCTGCGGCCAATTGTGAATTTTGGTTTTTCCAGTAAGAACGCGCGTTCTTCGCCGGTTTGCTTAAAATGCTTTATTTTGGGAATCTGTGGAACAGGAGATGCCATTTTCTTTATTGATTGGTGGCGGACGGCTTTCCTGCCGTCAGCCAGATAATCACTTTGCCCGAAGTCCCGGGTCGAAGAAATCCTTTTCCCTGACCCGGATTTATTTCCACAAGAGCCGGAGCCGTGCCGCTTGCGGGATCAATTGTTGAACTGATCCATTTTACTCGCGCCGGATAACGCTTGTTCGGTTGTGTCGATGGTATAAATTCGGAGCGGGCGCCCTTTGCAAAAATGCCAAGTTTTTCTTCAGGGACGAAAATTCGGGCCAATAAGGGTTCCATGGCGGTGATTCGAAATAATGCTACGTTTTCATCCTCCACAACCCTTTGTCCCAATTTAACAAACCGGTCACCTACAACTCCCGCGAAGGGCGCGCGAATAATGCTTTTTTCATACTCCACTTTTACAATTTCAAGCTCCGCTGCGACACGTTGATGACTCAGCCGCTTGGCGTCATATTCCGAATCCGAGAGGAGTTTTTCGTCGTGTAATGATTTGGCGCGTTCGTATTCGGCTTTTAGCTCCTGAAGATGAACTTCCGCTTTCTTGACCTGTAGCTTTAGATCGCGATTGTCCAGTTCAGCAAGAGGTTGCCCTTTTTTCACCCAGGCGCCACGCTCCGCATAAATTCTGTCGATAATCCCGGTTAACCGCGTTTTAATTTCGACGTCATTTTCAACCTGAAGAGCGGCGTCAAAAGCAATAGTTGGGGGCTGCTGAGCAACGGCGATTGAGAATGCGAACAGAACAAAACCAATCACAATTCGGAAGTTCATTTTTATCTTCAAGTTAAAACAATAATAGCATAGCGGATGAATCGCGGCCCGGTTTACCCCTCCTTATGAAGGAGGGGTAAGGGGGAGGTTGGAGTGTACTCAAACAGAAACCAACCCTCCCTTTATCCCTCCCTTCATAAGGGAGGGAAGTTAAAGTTTTACAGCATTCACGCTACATTGACTGCAAGGAATTTTCTCTCTAGAATGAACAAACAAACCGATGTCCTCTGAACTTTTCGACAAATATAGGGTCTCCTTCAAAAAAGGACAGCTCGTTTTCACCGAGGGCGAACTCGGAAGCGAGATGTTCATCATTCAGGCTGGTAAGATTCGTATTTTCAAGAACATAGATGGATTCGACCAAACCCTGACTGTTTTAGAAAAGGGTGATTTTTTCGGAGAGATGTCGATTCTGGAAGGAATGCCGCGATCTGCTTCAGCCGAGGCGGAGGAAGATTGCGATTTGATTAAGATCAACAGCGCAAATTTTGTCGCGATGATCAAGTCAAATATCGAGATCGCAATCCGGATCATGCGAAAACTTTCGTTGAGGCTCCGCGAAGCAAATGTGCAGATTGAAAAATTGATGCATGCATCCACAGAGATGCTGAGTCTTACGGAAGCAGGCGTCAAACCAAGATTGAAAAAAGACGCGCAAGAGGTCAAGGCGTACCTCGTTTCAACAATGTCCGGCAAAACTTTTCCCATCACGAAAGGTGAGTCTTATGTAGGGCGTGTCGACCGAGTGACAGGATCGGTGCCTGAAATCGATCTATCCGATGAGGATCCCAAACGATTCATTTCGAGGCGTCATGCAAAGATTGTTAAAGAAGATGAGGACTTTCAGCTTGTAGAAGAAATCGGAACCGTCAACGGAACGTTTTTAAACAATCAGCGCCTCGCGACAGGTACACCTGTCCCGCTTAAAAATGGCGACACATTGACGTTTGCCAATATCACTCTTACCTTTTATCAAACCATTAACGAGTAGCTTCACCACTGAGTCACGGAGAGCACGGAGCTAAAAGAAATCTATTTTTCTCCGTGAGCTCCGTGACTCCGTGGTAAAAAAATCCATGAATGAGAATATTGTTATACGGGGTGCGCGCACGCACAATTTGAAAAATCTGGATGTGGAGATTCCGTCTGGAAAATATGTCGTCATTACCGGTGTGAGCGGCTCCGGAAAATCGAGTCTCGCTCTTGATACGCTTTATGCGGAAGGCCAGCGCCGCTATGTGGAGTCCCTTTCTACTTATGCGCGGCAGTTTCTGGATAAGATGGAGAAGCCGGATGTGGATTCCATCGAAGGAATTTATCCTGCCATCGCAATTCAACAACGCACGAGTCAGGCAAATCCACGGAGCACTGTCGCTACGGTAACCGAAGTCTATGACTATTTGCGATTGCTCTATGCCCGGATCGGGCGGACTTTCTGTTACAACTGCGGAGAGGAAGTTCGTTGCGATTCTCCTTCTTCGATTCTTGCTGAATTGGAAGCGCTGTTTCAAGACGACGAGGTTGTGCGAATCGGCTTTCTCTTAACCGAAGGCCTCGCGCACCAGACCCTGGTCACTTTGAAACGCAAAGGTTTCTACCGTGTGGTATTTGGGAATGAGGTGCTGGATATCGATGATTTCTATAAACAGGCAATAGGGGAAGCTGTTCCGGAATTTTATGTTCTGGTGGATCGAGTTCGCCTGCAGGGAAACCGTCAAAGAATCGCCGACGCTCTCGAAACGGCTTTTCGGGAAGGGATGAGTACTGCAATCGTAGAAATAAAAGACAAAAAGCTTTACTACAGTGACCGGTTCGAATGCAGAAACTGCAGGATCCTCTTTACCAGGCCGGATCCGAGAGCTTTCTCTTTTAACAGTCCTTACGGTGCGTGTCCGAAATGTCAGGGGTTCGGAAACGTAATGGATCTGGATCCGGGCAAAATCATTCCGGATGAATCCTTGACTCTCGAAGAATACAGCATCGCACCCTGGAATGGTTCCGAATACAAATGGATGTATGAATATGCAAGGGAAGTAAAGGATCTGCCGCAAAATATTCCCATCGCAAAATTCAATGAGAAACAACGCAAACTTTTATGGGAAGGGAAAGGAAGTTTCTTAGGAATTCGACGTTTCTTTGAAAATCTGCAAAACAAACGTTACAAAGTTTCCGTTCGAATTTTTCTGGCGCGTTATCGCGGATACTATCCGTGCCAGGAATGCAACGGGGAACGTTTAAAAGGGAAGGCCGGATTGTAAGAGTCGGCGGAAAGAATATCAGTCAGTATTGTTCGTTTGATATTCGCGAAGCTGTGAATTTCGTAGAACAACTGATACTGACTCCTCCGGAAATACAAATCACCGAAAAAATCTTGCCGGAGATTAAGAAGCGCCTGAAGTACTTGATCGATGTGGGTCTGGAGTATCTCACGCTGGAAAGGCGTTCCGGAACTTTGAGCGGAGGGGAAGCTCAACGGATCAACCTGGCATCTTGCCTCGGTTCTTCACTGGTGGGCACGCTTTACATTCTGGATGAACCGTCCGTGGGTTTGCATGCGCGCGACATTTCACGGCTCGGCACCATACTCCAAAACCTCCGTGATATTGGAAATACGGTCGTTGTGGTGGAGCATGATCAGGACATGATTCAACAAGCGGATCACATCATTGACCTTGGTCCGCGAGCCGGCGAACATGGCGGGCGGCTCGTTTTTTCCGGCACCATGGCCGATCTGCATCAATTTCCCGGTTCGCTGACAGCACAGTATTTACGCGGCGAAAAGAGAGTCGAATCACCGGCAAAAATTCCGGGCAAATCAAAAAAAGAAACGGAGATCGTGATTCATGGCGCAAAAGAACACAATCTGAAAAACATCACTGTTGCTTTTCCACTCAAGAAGCTCGTTTGTGTAACGGGAGTTTCCGGTTCCGGCAAAAGCACACTCGTGCAGGACATTCTTTATCCGGCGATATGTCAGGATTGCGGCGACTGGGACGGTCCGATCGGATCCTTCGATCGAATTTCCGGAGTCAAGAATATCCAGGACGTTGTCTTTATGGATCAGTCTCCTCCGTCACGCAGCTCCAAGTCAGTGCCGGCAACCTATTTGAAATTTTTTGACGATATCCGCCATTTGCTGGCAATGACGAATGAAGCAAAAAAGAGCCGCCTTACCGTGTCCGATTTCTCGTTTAATATTCCCGGCGGAAGATGTGAAGCCTGTGAAGGAGAAGGAAACCTGCGCGTGGGAATGCTCTTCCTAGCCGATGTGACTCTGGTTTGCGATTCCTGTAAAGGACAACGCTATCAACAAAAAGTACTGGACGTGAAATACAAAGAGAAAAATATTTTCGACATCTTGAAGCTCACCATCACCGAAGCGATGCACTTCTTTGCAGATCATGGAAAGATTTTGGAGAAGCTATACATCTTGAGCTCCGTGGGTCTTGAATATCTTCGCTTGGGCCAGGCCACTTCCACTTTGTCGGGAGGGGAAGCTCAAAGATTGAAGCTTGCTTATCATCTTGCGCAACCGAAGAAAAATGGCGTCCTGTATATATTTGATGAGCCTACAATTGGTTTGCATTTTGACGACATCACAAAACTTTTGCGATGTTTCCGGAGACTGATCGCGAGTGATAACAGCATATTGTGTATCGAACATAATCTCGATTTGATTGCGGCCAGTGATCACATCATTGATCTGGGTCCCGAAGGTGGCCAGAAAGGCGGTTTGCTGATTGCCGAAGGTCCACCGGAAATGATTGCCCGCCATCCTACGTCCATTACGGGAAAATACCTCAAGCAATATCTCAGAAAACGATAAAAGATAAAGGATAAAAGTTAAAGGTTAAAAGTTAAAGGTTAGGAGAGTTGAAATTGTAGTACTATCTTGTTATGATCCTCACCAAGAATGGCTCTTTTTGGCGGGGAATATAGGAGAGATCTGAATGGCAAAGATTAATTTCATGGATCGCGACAATGTGCTTCGTGAATATGAATTGACAGAGGAAGCAATCACGATGGGACGCGAAGCTATCAACAAGGTTGTGATTGCAGATCCGAGTGTGTCGCGGCAGCATGCATGGATAGAGAAACGGCCCGATGGTTACTATCTGGTCGACAAAAATAGTTCTAACGGCACTTATGTTAATGGAAAAAAGGTCAGCCAGCAAAAATTGAATCATAACGACAAAGTAAACCTGGGCAGTGCGTCGTTGGTTTTCGAAGACGAAGATGAGGGCGCGACCTTCATATTGGATCGTGGCGAGTTACCGGATTTGACTCGAATCGAACAGGAGCGCTTCAATCCGAACGAACGAGTGACTGACGCATTGAGTGCCGATGACGTTGGCGTGGGTGAGGATCGGCCTTTGCCACCCCCGGCACCGCGAGTAAGTTCTCCGCCGGTTTCACCTCCGGCGCCACCCAAACCTCCCGTTCAGGCGGCGCCGCCTATGCCGCCACCTCCCGCGCCTCCTGCACCGACTCCTGTCCCTGCTCCGCAGGCGGCAAAACCGGAACAAGAAGCTCCAGGAATTCTTTGTCCTTCCTGCCGCAAAGTGGTCGAACAAGGCGCGCGATTCTGTCCTTTTTGCGGGGCTTCTCTTGGACCATCGAAAAGTCCGGCACCTGCACCGCCATCAGCTCCGCAAAAAATGCCCCCTCCGCCCGCCCCTTCCCAGGCCGCCTCTGTTCCGCCGCCCCCCGTGGCTCCCCAAAGACCTCCCGCTGCGCCGCATCTTGGCATGCAGCCTCCCATGCCACCCGTATCAGCTTCTGCTGGGACGTTGAACTATGCAGGCTTTGGACCGCGATTACTCGCTGCAATTATCGATAGCCTCCTGGTGTCAGCCTTAATGATTCCGTTCATCATTATTGTTGTTGTCTTCATGATGCGTATGCAGACCGGAGGGGAACCGTCACCGCTGGCTATGATAGCAATGGTCGGTTCCTACATTCTCATGATGATCATCTCGCTTGCGTACCAGCTGATCTTTATCGGTCGCAAAGGCGCAACTCCTGGAAAGAAATTCATGAAGCTTCGAGTGACATTTCCGGATGGGACATATCCGATCGGAATTGGCAAAGCTTTCTTGCGATTGATCGGGTACATGATCAGCAGTGCGATTTGCTATATTGGATTCTTGATGATCATTTTTGATAAAGAGCAGCATCGCGGCCTTCACGACAAGATTGCCGGAACCGTTGTTATTCGCGAAAATTAGCGCGAATATGCGCTTTCTGCTGATTCTTCTTTTTGTTGCCAATGTTTGCCTGGCCGCCTCGCCTGAGCTTGCGCCTGATCTTCAGGCACGCCTCGACTTGTTCAATAACGGCCAGCTGATTGAGGCTTATAATTCGCTCAAAGCCCTCGAACGCACACATTCTGAATCAAAAGAATTCCTGTTTCTGAAGGCAATGGCCAAATGGAAAATGATGTGGTTATCCACATTTAATTCTTCTGATCGCCAGGAAGTGATTGAGCTTTTGGATAAAGTGGACGCCATGTGCATGCCGGACCTGAAACGGGATCTCAATTCTCAGTTTTATTATGCTTCCACTATAGGTTTGCGCGCTCAGATCGCTGCAACCGAAGGAGATTGGTGGAAGACCGCGAAACTTGGCAAAAAGATGAAAGGGCACGCCTTAGAAATCGTAGAAAGAGATTCTGATTTTTATCCTGCTTACTATCTGCTTGGTTCTTATAACTACTTTGCGGACGCACTCCCTTCTTATATGAAGTTTTTACGCGTTCTGGTTTTTCTTCCAGGTGGAAACCGGAAGGAAGGTCTCAAGCAACTGGTTCAGGCATATGAGAAAGGAGCAAGCACTCAAGGAGAAGCAGGAAAAACACTTGCAGTCATCCACACCTATTATGAAAAGAAATTCGAAGAGGGGAAGCGTTTGTGCGACGGCCTTTTAGAGCGATATCCACAGAGCTACGATGTGGGATTGTACAAAGGCATCAATTTGTATTTCTTGAAGGATTATGAAGCTTCGATTGCGTGGTTTGAAGATCTTCGAGCCCGAATTCAGGTTTATTCGGCCATTCATAAGTCGGCGGATTCGATCATTCCACTTTACCGGCCGATGGAACGGGAAATTCGTTACTGGATAGCTCGCTGCAAAATTCAGCAGGAAAAGTGGGAGGAAGCGCGCGAACTTTTGACGGAACTTGCAGACCCGCCTGTTCATCAACCTCACTGGTTGCTTCGCGGGGTCTATTTATCGCTCGCGCAAATCGACTATCACGAAAAGAAGGCTGCCCGCGCGGAAAGCTGGATTGCAAAGATTTTGAAATGGGATGATGTAAAAGATTCCCATGAAAAAGCAAAAAAGCTAAAGAAGAAGAAAGGAGATGTCGGTACCTTCGATATCGACCTGCTTTAAAATTCAACAAAAGATAACAAAGGGAACGAAGATCTTAAGGATTATTTTTCTTTGTTTCCTTCGTTATCTTCTGTTCAAAAAAAAACTATTCCTTCACGAGGCGCACGGTCCCTTTGGGCTTTTCAATTTTCAGCATCGCATACGGTTGTGTAATCACTTGAATGGTAAAACTATTCGGCTGTGGCTCGGTGAGTCGATATTTCACAATCACATCATCCAGTTCGACAGAAACGTCTTTAACCACAACGGCATATCCTCCGCTCATTTTTTCGCCCGCGAAAATCACAGCCATGACATGCGTCTCAAAATCGATTTCAGGAACGGGTGGTTGCGGCACAAGCACGCTGACATGCTTTTTCCATAGCTGTTCCCACTCCTGCTGACTCGTAATGAGCTGGGCCACCATGTCCTTTTTTCCACTATAAGTACCCTGTTCTAGTATTTCGTAGTTCACAATAACCTCTCGTTCCTGTTCCTCTTCTTTCTTGTCCGACTTCTTTTCTTCATCTGCATTCATCGCGATCACAAGAAACATCGCAACAAGTGCCGCTAACGCGATCGTCAAAACGACCTTCATTCTGCCCTCCAAATGATTTATATAATTTAGTTTGGGCCACAGATGTCTAACAGGATCGATGTTGCAGCGGTGCTGGATACTTTTGGTTTATTGTG
>JBKKAT010000767.1:0-7831 GCA_046714535.1 Acidobacteriota bacterium
ACCAGGTGCTTGCCATTGACAAAAGGCCGGCTTCGTCGGTACTCTAAGAGCGCAGTTTTCTTCTACTAAGTTCTCCACAAAGACGGGCGGGAGGAATGAAGGGGGACCTTAGCGATGAAATGCTTAAGGTGCGGAAAGGATAACGCTCCCGGAAAGGCCTTTCGTACCGAGTGCGGCTTAAATCTGGGATCAGCGCCTCAACCTCAAGCCGTCGGTCATAAGTCAGGCAGCAGCTCCACCTCGAAGGCCTTAGCTGCTTCGGCATCGTCGTCTTGCTTGGCATTATCGCTTTCGTTGGTTTTCGTTTCCGTAACGAACTTACGAATCTGGTATGGCGTTCCGGGCCGCGGATAATGTTCACCCGGGAAGCTCTATCGAATGGCCGAACGGACACCATACGCCCGACTTCAGTCGCAAATCCGATGGGACTCGCAGGACGAAAAGTTTTGCGGGATCTGCGGCGCTCCCGCAATCGCCAACCGGAATTGTGCCAACGGACACAGGATGGAAACCGGAGAAAAGTTTTGTGGGGCCTGCGGCGCAAAGCCCGCTGCAACACCGGTTGTCCAACAATCCTCGCCTGCCCCCGCTGTCCCAGCTGATAAGTCGAGGTTTGACGGTGGCTATTTGGCAAGCGTGATATTTATCTCTTTGCTCGGTGTTAGTCTCTTTGTGATTGGCTACCAGGGTTCCCACACTTTGCCTGCGATTGGTGGCTGCGTGTTGTTGTTCGTCATATTAAGTCTTTTTCAGCGGCTCGGCGGATAACCTTTCCATATTCTGAAAATCAGACTTTTTTTCAGCTTTTTTAGCTTGTTCAGATCAGTTGATTTTCTCCTCTTCGACTTGTCGTAACACTGGTATGACATTTGCTTATTTTTTCCCCTGATTGAACGGTCTTCTCAGTCAAAGACAGGGGAATAGCTAATTTTGACAAAATGTTGTACCTGACGGTAACAAAAACTGCTTCTTTTCGGGCTGGAGCGAAAATGGATGGAATAGAAATGAAACTGCAATCTGATTCGCACATCAAACGAATCGTTGAGGAACTTGCAAAAACGATAGAGGAACTGAAAAAAGAGGATAGTTTTCGATTTGACCCTGCGATCATGAAGTTGGAGCGAGTGCTCCGTTTTTGGAAATCCGATCAAGAGTAAGCCCGTATAAAATCCGTAATCCGCAGTAACAGTACCCGTTTCATACTTTCAGACGTTCATATACGATTGTGGATGTCTTGAAAAAAACAACTCCCAATCGATTGTTTGCTAGCGTGCTAATTCTCTATTCACTCTACGTCAGTTTTTTCATCTACAGAACGAGTTTCATTGTGGACGGAGAGAGATATTTCTGCCTTTTCGATGATGCAATGGTTTCAATGAACTACGCGAGAAACCTTGCCAATGGCGATGGGCTGGTCTGGAACGCAATGGGCGAGAGGGTCGAGGGTTTTACCAATCCCCTGTGGGTTTTCTGTATGGCGCTGTTTCACCTTTTTCCTGTTGCGGCGAGCAAAGTTAGCCTCCTCATTCAAATCACGGAAGGAATTTTCTTAATCCTCAGTCTCTTTTTCGTAAAGAAGATTGCGGATGCGGTTGCCGGCGACTCTCCCCTGGTATCATTAGGTGCGGTACTTTTGACAGCCTTTTACCTCCCTATCAACTTTTGGAGTCTTCAAGGAATGGAGGTAGGACCGCTGATATTCCTGACCAACCTTTTTATCTGGAAGGTGGTTGAGTCCCTGAAACAGGAAAAATTCAATGGCTGGATCTATGTGCTGCTTGGTATCCAGACCCTGCTCAGGCCGGACCTCTTCCTACTTTTCTTTGTGACAGTCGCGTTCCTGGCGATTGTCGATGTGAACAACAGAAAAAAACATCTTCTTATTGGAACTTCAACGTTATTATTCTTTGCTCTTTTTCAAACATCTTTAAGAATCTTGTATTACGGAGAAACCCTCCCTAACACATATTACCTAAAGCTGACCGGCTACCCATTGCTCCTGAGAATCAGCAGAGGATTTCTGGTTTCTGCCGAATTTCTTCTTGGGAATGCGAACTGGATTTTTCTCCTGACGTTAGCCTTTGTGATTTGGAAACGCACGCGGATGCTCCTGTTTCTTTCCAGCATTTTCCTTGCTCAGGTTTTTTACAGCATTTATGTAGGAGGTGACGCCTGGGAGCGTTGGGGGGGTGCCAATCGATATGTGGCCATAGTCATGCCCGCATTCTTCGTGCTATTTACATACGGACTCTGGGAGATACTGCAAAAATTTCTCAAAATACTTTCTTCCCGGCAGGTTCAACTCGTCTTTTGCAGTTTACTCATCGCGGCTCTATTCCAACTCAATGCTCATGGCCTGCTATCCACAAGGCAGTTACTGCTGATTGAGCCGGCACACGAGAACTCCCCGGAAAAGGTGAGGCTGGCTCTCGCAATCAAGAAGATAACCTCGCCAGAAGCCAGAGTTGCAGTTACGTGGGCCGGCATCATTCCATACTTTTCCGGTCGATATTCGATCGATTTTCTCGGCAAGAACGATAAAAGAATTGCGCGGCAGGAAATGAGTGAGGATACGGGAACAAACCGGTTCAGGGCTTTCTACCCGGGTCATTTGAAGTGGGACTATCAGTATTCGATTGCAGAACTAAAACCAGACGTTGTAGCCCAGCTCTGGCGCAAACCTGAAGAGGCAAAGAGGATACTCGATCAGGACTACCAAAGAGTCATGCTGGAAAATGAATTCCCTGTTTATCTGCGAACAGGGTCCCAGCACCTACTCTGGGACTTGATAAAAGCTGTCAGGCGATGACCCAATTTTGGACGGTTTTGAAGAGTTTTGATCGCATTTGACAGAAGAGCAGCTTTTTTCTATAATCTACGCGCTTCCTTTATTTGTAAGGGAAGTTTTGTCTAAAACAAGTTCTTCGGAGGGCGCGTGTTGACCTGTGCCCCTTCGCACAGGGAGAAGCGGTTTCCGAAAAATTTCAGGCTTTGGAATTAGGAAAGGAGTTTATTTTGCCAACAATCAGTCAGTTGGTTTCACAAGGGAGGAAGAAAGTTCAGGAGAAATCGGAAAGCCCTGCTCTCCAGGGATCGCCGCAGAAGCGCGGAGTTTGCGTGCGTGTATACACAACAACTCCCAAGAAGCCCAATTCAGCTCTGCGGAAAGTGGCACGCGTTCGACTGACCAACGGGTATGAAATAACAACCTACATACCAGGAATTGGGCACAACCTCCAGGAACACTCCATAGTTTTAGTGCGCGGAGGCAGAGTCAAGGATCTGCCTGGTGTACGGTACCATATCGTGCGCGGTACATTGGATACGTCCGGTGTAGCAGACCGGAAAAAGTCACGGTCCAAATACGGCGCTAAACGACCTAAAGCCTGAGGCGTGCTGATAATACGCCTTAAAAATAGTAACTAGTTGCTAGTGACTAGTGGCCAGTAAGGTCACTGTTCACACAAAAGGGAGAAATATCTGTGTCTAGAAGAGGCCAAGTCAAACCAAGGGAAATACTTCCTGATCCGGTTTTTCAAAGTGTGCTGGTTCATAAATTCATCAATGGTTTGTTGAGACGAGGAAAGAAAGCGACGGCGAGCAAGATTTTCTATCGGACGCTCGATATTCTGGGACAGAAAACAAATGATGAACCGTTGAAAGTTTTCAAACAGGCAATAGAAAATGTCAAACCGGTCCTGGAAGTGCGTTCCAAACGTGTTGGGGGCGCAAACTATCAGATTCCTATAGAAGTTCCATCGAATCGCCGGATTGCATTGAGCATCCGTTGGATCGTAGGAGCCGCGCAAAGCCGCAATGAAAGAAGCATGGAAGAAAAGCTGGCTGGTGAATTACTGGAAGCCGCCAACAACCGAGGTTCAGCGGTGAAGAAGAAGGAAGATACGCACAGAATGGCCGATGCGAATAAAGCATTTGCGCATTTGAGGTGGTAAGCAGAGCACGAGCAAGATCAAGAGCAAGAGAAAATGCCGAGACAAGTACCGTTATCAAAAATTAGAAACATCGGGATCATGGCGCACATCGATGCGGGCAAGACCACCACGACTGAACGAATCCTGTACTACACAGGAATGACGCATCGCATCGGTGAAGTGGATGAAGGAACTGCGACCATGGACTGGATGGAACAGGAGCGTGAGCGCGGAATTACGATTACTTCAGCCGCAACGACCGCTTCCTGGCGTGAGCACCGGATCAACATCATTGATACTCCGGGCCACGTGGATTTCACCGTTGAGGTGGAGCGGTCTCTTCGTGTGCTTGACGGAGCCGTGGCGGTGTTTTGCGGCGTTGCCGGAGTGCAACCGCAATCAGAGACGGTTTGGAGACAGGCGGATAAATACAAAGTTCCGCGCATATCCTTTATTAATAAGCTGGATCGTCAGGGCGCGGACTTCCATCGCGCTGTGGAATCGATGCGCGAAAGACTGAGCGCCATCGCAATCCCCATTCAGATTCCATTGGGACTGGAAGATAAGCACCGTGGAGTGATTGATCTCATTGAGCAGAAGGCTTACGTCTACCTGGACGAAACTCTGGGAGCAGAATACAGCGTAGAAGAAATTCCTGCGGAGCACAAAGAGGAAGCGCAAAGACTTCGGACCGAAATGATCGAAAAGGTTGCGGAACTGGATGACGAATTGCTTCATAAATATGTTGCAGAAGAACCGATCAGCAATGAAGATTTTCGCGCTGCCATGAGGCGTGCAACGATTCTGAGTAAATGCACGCCGGTGATTTGCGGATCCGCCTTCAAGAATAAAGGCGTTCAGCCGTTGCTGGATGCAGTCGTTTATTACTTGCCTGCGCCGACTGATGTTCCGCCGGTTCGCGCGATTCATCCTCATACAAAAAATGAAGAAGTACGAAAGGCTTCTGATGATGAGCCTTTTGCTGGACTCGTTTTCAAGATCATGACCGATCCTTATGTCGGACAGCTCGCATTTTTCCGTGTTTATTCGGGAGTTTTGAAAACCGGTACCAGTGTTTATGTCTCCAGCAGGGATCGAGAAGAGCGAATCGGCCGCATCGTGAAAATGCACGCGATTAAGCGTGAGGACGTTGAAGAAGTCTATGCAGGTGATATTGCCGCCGCAGTTGGGCTGAAAAATGTCACCACGGGTGACACGATTTGTTCCAAAAAAGATCCGATTCTTTTGGAAGCTATGGAATTCCCTGCGCCGGTCATTAGTGTGGCCATTGAGCCGAAAACGAAAGCTGATTCCGAGAAGCTTGGAACTGCGCTCAACAAATTGAGTCAGGAGGATCCGTCCTTTAAAGTTGCTGTCGATAGAGAAACCGGCCAGACCATTATTTCCGGAATGGGCGAACTTCATCTGGAAATTCTGGTGGATCGCATGCTGCGAGAATTCAGCGTGCAGTCCAACGTGGGCAAGCCGCAGGTGGCTTACAAAGAAACCATCAAGCGCGCCGCCCAGGGCGAAGGAAAATACATTCGACAGACCGGTGGTCATGGACAATATGGTCATGCAAAGATCAAGATAGAACCTCTACCACCTGGAAGCGGTTTCCATTTTGTGAATGAAATCAAAGGTGGATCCATCCCACGGGAGTTTATTAAACCGATTCAGGAAGGAATTGTTGAAGCGATGGAGGGCGGAGTGCTTGCCGGATATCCGCTCGATGATATCAAGGCAGTTTTATGGGATGGTTCCTATCACGATGTGGATTCCTCTGAGCTCGCGTATAAGATCGCGGGTTCGATGGCTTTTAAAGATGCAGCGGATCGCGCCAATCCGGTTCTGCTGGAACCCATCATGAAAGTTGAAATTGTTGTGCCTGAAGAATATATGGGCGAAGTGATTGGCGATCTGAACGGCCGCCGCGGCAAGATTGAATTTATCAACACTCCGCGACAGGGAATTCGCGTCATCGGCGCGCACGTGCCGCTCGCAGATATGTTTGGTTACGCGACCGATATGCGTTCGCTCACGCAGGGTCGCGCAGTTTATTCGATGCACTTTTTCCGGTATGAAGAGGCTCCTAAGAATATTCAGGAGCAAATTATTGCTAAGTTCAAAGGTAAATAAGCCAACGGAGGTAAGACAATGGCTAAACAGAAATTTGATCGTACCAAGCCGCATCTAAACATCGGTACGATCGGTCACGTTGATCACGGTAAAACGACGCTCACGGCGGCGATCTCGAAAGTGCTTTCGCTTGCTAACCCAAAGGTTGCCTTCCGCTCCTTCGATTCAATCGATAAGGCTCCGGAAGAAAAGGAACGCGGAATTACAATCGCTATCGCTCACGTTGAGTATGAAACCGGCAATCGCCATTATGCTCACGTGGATTGCCCGGGTCATGCTGATTACATCAAGAACATGATCACCGGAGCAGCCCAGATGGATGGAGCCGTTCTGGTTGTGTCTGCTGCAGATGGTCCGATGCCTCAAACTCGTGAACACATCCTGCTGGCACGCCAGGTAGGCGTTCCGTACATCGTTGTTTTTATGAACAAGGTTGATATGGTAGACGATCCTGAATTGCTGGATCTTGTAGAACTGGAAGTTCGTGAATTGCTGAGCAAGTATGAATTTCCGGGAGACGCGATTCCGATTGTCCGCGGTTCGGCTCTGAACGCGCTGAACAATGGAACCGGCAAACGGGATGATGAAGCGTCCAAATGCATTTTCGAATTGATGGACGCGGTCGATTCCTACATTCCGCTTCCGCAAAGAGCGGTGGAAAAACCGTTCCTGATGCCGATAGAAGATATTTTCACAATCTCCGGCCGTGGAACAGTCGTTACGGGCCGTATCGAACGCGGAACGGTCAACGTTGAAAATGAAATCGAGATCATAGGAATGCGTCCGACAGTCGCGCGTGTTGTAACCGGTATCGAAATGTTCAATAAAGAACTGGATTCCGGTATGGCGGGCGACAACGTTGGAATTCTTCTTCGTGGTACAAAAAAGGAAGAAGTGGAACGTGGTCAGGTATTGGCTGCCAAGGGCTCGATCACGCCGCACCGAAAATATAAATCTCAGGTATACATCCTGACCAAAGAAGAAGGTGGACGTCATACTCCGTTTGTTGCGGGATATCGTCCGCAATTCTACTTCCGTACAACAGACGTTACCGGTGTGGTAACGCTTCCTGAAGGTGTCGAAATCGTTATGCCTGGTGACAACGTGACATTCGAAATCGAATTGATCGTGCCGATTGCTATGGAAAAGGGACTTCGATTCGCAATTCGTGAAGGCGGAAGAACGGTTGGAGCAGGTACCGTAACCGAAATCGTCGAGTAGCGGAGAAAGTATGAACAGAGAACGAGTGCGGATCCGTCTGAAAGCCTTCGATCATCGTTTGCTGGATCAAGCGAGTAAAGACATCGTCAGTACGGCGAAGCGTACAGGCGCGCAAGTAGCAGGTCCTATACCTCTACCCACGCTGATCAATCGTTTCACAGTGCTGCGCTCTCCGCACGTTGACAAGAAGAGCCGCGAACAGTTTGAGATCAGAACGCACAAGAGAATCATTGACATTCTTGCGCCGACACCTCAAACGATTGATGCATTGAGTAAGTTGCAACTCGCTGCCGGTGTCGATGTGGAAATTCAGGCTTTGATGGAACGCTAGTCGTCTGCGCGTCGCGAGTCTTTCGCGTCTATCGCGTTGAGGACGTCAGAGGAACAATATGATAAACGGTTTAATCGGAAAAAAGGTAGGGATGACTCAGGTCTTCAGTCCTGAGGGCCGCGTTGTGCCCGTAACCATTTTGCAGGTCGGACCCTGTCTTGTGACCCAGGTGAAGACAAAAGACAAAGATGGTTATTCTGCAGTGCAG
>JBKKAT010000768.1:0-3302 GCA_046714535.1 Acidobacteriota bacterium
CTTCAGAGCTTCCGGACCTGATGTGTCCTTCGAAAATAGAGCCTGAGGAACTCCCAGTAATGCCAGTCCCCGATTCAACGCCTCTGCAATCAACCGGTACGTCTCCTGCAATGACTTGTCTGAAAAATGATTTGTTAGTGGCCCAGCCAACGCATATGTAATTTCAAATTGATGTAGTACGGCTCGCCCGCCAGTAATCCGTCGTACTACGTCTATATTATTATGCATAACGAAGGACTCCCTTACAACCCTTTTATAATCTTGAAAGAAACCGAGACTCAAAGTCGGTTTTTGCCAGGTATAAAATCGCAGCACCGGGGTATCAGCAAGTAAATACAGCGCCTCGTCGATTGCCATCTGCCGGTAGCCAGGCAGCTCCGGCTGAACGAGGAGTCTCCACCTATCCATGTCTTTATTTAACACAGAGACACAGAGTTTAAAGAAAAGATTTCCAATTGTTTCTCTGTGGCTCTGTGCCTCTGTGTTAATTTCTTAGTTGTTGTCGATTTGGGCTTTTTGAAGCTTACCGCTGAAGTCAACGTAAATCGTTTTCCATTCGGTAAACAGATCGATGACTGTGGGTCCCCCTTCTCTGTGACCGTTCCCTGTTTGTTTGGTGCCACCGAATGGCAAGTGGACTTCTGCTCCGATCGTGGAGGAATTGACGTAAGTAATTCCGGTATAAAGGTCACGCATCGCGCGAAAGGCATGATTCACGTTTGCTGTATAGATTGCGCTGGAAAGCCCGTACGGCGTGTCATTCGCAACTTGAAGAGCTTCGTCCAGATTGCCGATCCGAAGCACAGACACCACCGGACCAAAAATCTCTTCGCGTGCGATACGCATGTGAGGATCTACTTCTGCAAAAATTGTTGGCGCATAGAAAAATCCATGATCATAAATTTCACCTTCCAACCGCATCCCGCCGCACATCAGCCGCGCCCCTTCCTGTTTTCCTATCTGAACGTATTTTTCCACTTTGAAGAGCTGCGGTTCGTTGATGCAAGGACCCATTTCCGTATTCGGGTCTGAACCATTTCCAACCTTGAGGGCTGTTGCCCGGCTCACAAATTTTTCCAGAAACTCATCGTAAACTCTTTCGTGAACAAGAACGCGGCTCGCCGCAGTGCAACGCTGACCGGTTGTGCCAAAACCTCCCCACACAGCGCCATCCACCGCCAGACCGACATCCGCATCGTCCATCACTATGATTCCGTTCTTTCCTCCCATTTCCAATGAAACTCTTTTAAACGAAGGAGCTGCCTTCTGATTGATGATCTTGCCGACTTCGGTGCTCCCGGTAAAGGATATGATGGAAACATCGGGATGGGTGACCAGATCAGAACCGATCGCTTCTCCTGATCCACAAACCAGATTCACAACGCCTTCGGGGACGCCCGCTTCTTTTAAAATTCGCACGAAATGATGTGCGGAGAGCGGAGTATCTTCAGCAGGTTTGAACACTACTGTGTTTCCGGTAACGAGCGCTGGAATAATTTTCCAGGAAGGGATCGCCATGGGAAAATTCCATGGTGTGATGATCGAAGCAACCCCCAAAGGGATGCGGACCGACATCATAAACTTGTCCGGCAGTTCTGAAGGCGTGGTGTGACCATGCAATCGTCGCCCTTCTGCTGCAATGTAGTAGGTCATATCGATTGCTTCCTGAACATCTCCACCAGACTCCTTCAGGACTTTTCCCATCTCACGGGTCATATCTTTCGCGAGTTGATCCTTCTGCACGCGCAGCAACTCGCCGGCGCGAAACAGGATTTCCGCGCGCCTGGGTGCCGGAACCAATCTCCAGGAATGATACGCCTTTTGAGCGGCAGACATGGCAGCGATGACATCCTCCGCGTTGCTGTCAGGAAATTCTCCGATGATGTCCTGCTTGTCGGCGGGATTGATATTCAAAGATGTTTTGCCGGAAGATGAATTCACCCATTCCCCGTTGATGAGATTCTTGTACTGCTGCGGACGAATCATGATTACCCCCTGACACACAGACTCTGGCGCGCAGACTCGTAGACGCTAAACGCGAAGACGCTATTGCGCGCCGCGAAGACGCTTTTCACCCTATATGTAAGAGCCTACTTTTCGACCGTTTCCAAAGCTGCTACGTTTTTTTCTTTGCTCTCACGGGCCGGAGAAACTTCCCTCGGTCTCATATCGATCGATCCTTTAAAGAGGGCCGTTTCAGCAATCGCCAGCTTGGGAGCCCGAATATTTCCTTGCAACAAAGCCGAAGGCGCCAATTCGACGCGATTCGATGCAGCAATGTCTCCAATCACTCTTCCGTGAATCATGATGTTATTCGCGCGGATCGTGGCATTGACTCTGCCTTCGACTCCAACATGAACATCATTGCTGCTTTCGATGCTGCCATCCACAACTCCTTCGATCTGCAAATTCTCCTCTGACGTGATGTCTCCGCGGATGATGACACTATTACCGATTAAAGTTTTCCCTACCGCTCTTGCGACCGGAGCAGCCTTCGGCATTTCCGGCACCGGAATGCTCACTGTGGGTGCCGCAGGCGCTACAGGACGAACTTCTGGTTTGATCGGCTCAGGTTTCACCGGTTCCAGTTTGACAGGGTCGAGTTTTACAGTTTCCACCTTTGGTTTTTCCGGAATCAAAGGCGTTGGCTGCGGATGTGGATTCGACACCGGAATAGAACTCTGAACGTTCGAAGGCTTTGGTGCCGAAACAGGATTATTCATCGCTGTTGGTTCTTTCTTCTTCGGGTCAAAGAATTTCATAGATTGTCCCTTAGTCCAAAATATTGGAGCGGGCAACGGGGCTCGAACCCGCGACATCAAGCTTGGGAAGCTTGCACTCTACCAACTGAGTTATGCCCGCCTTCCAAAATTATGGTACCACAATTTCAGTGGTTAGTGACCAGTAACCAGTAGCCTATAATAGGTTTTGAGTTACTAAAACAAGTGAGGACCCTCATGCGCTTTTTTTTATTTGTTCTTATATCAGTTTTGATTTTCAACGTCTTTCTACAGAATGCGAGCGCCGAAATGAGCCAGGATGAAAAACTAACAGTCTTTTTTGAAGAAGAATGGGAATACGGACTCAAGCAAAATCCTATTTTCGCAACCTTACTGGGAGACATGCGGTATAACGATCAACTTCCGGACGTATCGATCGAAGCCGTAAAACGAAATCAGGCGCATGATCTGGAAGTGCTCAAAAAGCTGGAAGCAATAGACCGGTCCAAACTCTCAGAGACCAATCAATTGAACTACGATCTTTATCTTCTGAATACGAAACAGAGCATCGAAGGACATCAG
>JBKKAT010000769.1:0-3042 GCA_046714535.1 Acidobacteriota bacterium
GAGCCATGGTACCCGATGCAAGCGCCTGCTGAGCAAAGCGACGTCCTTGCGGTGTATCCGCCAGTTCCATGCTGGCCATGGCATAGGCAAGCTTGGTCATCGGGTCAGCATCAGGAATTGCGCGGCCAACGCTAAGTACCATTCCAGCCTCAGCGCGTTTTGCTTGTAATGTAGCCTCATCTTTGGCGATTGTCGTATCACGCCAGAACTTGCTGATCACGCCAAGAACAGCAAGGAGCACAGCAAACATAACAGCGATTACAATCTGCCGACGTCTTCGTTTTCTGTTCGCACGATGCGTCATTGCATTTGCGAAAGCTTCTTCAGTGGCCGTTAAGCCGCCGGGGTACCGCTTTCGCCAGAGTTGATATTCCAGAAATGCCTCGCCTGTCCACAGAAGATCCGGGGATTTGCCTCTTAACATCCACACTTCCGCAGATTGGCGAAGCTGGTCGCGAAGCTGCGCACTTTCTGCTTCTTGCGCGTGCCATTTGACAAGGCGCGGCCAGTGACTGATTAAAGATTCATGAATAATCTCAACACGTCGTTTCGGTTTCTCGGGCAATCGCGAAGATTCAAACGATGTGAGCAGACGTCCATCGATCAAATCTCGCAGGACTTCTTCGGCAACCTTTTGATCGGGAAAAACACTCAACAAGTCGTTTACGTCCCGGGCCGCGCGCGTATTTTGCGCTGTAACCAGATTTCTAAAAACTTCACGTACGAACGGTTCCTTATCAGATCCAATTTTCGTGAGTATTGTTTCTGCGTGTCCTGCCAGGGCGCCTTGTACTCCACCCATCTCCAGGTACGCTTTTCGCGTCAAAACTCCGTTTTCACGATCACGTTTTTCCCACATCAACGATGCAGCAAATGCCATCAAGGGAAGCGCTCCTCTCTCTTTTTCCACATCCCTTAAAATGTCATCCACCAGAGTTTCATCTTCAAACCTGTAGCCGCATTGAAGCGCCGGCTGCACCACCGCTCGACGTAACGCAGTGCCACTCGGTGGGAGGATCGCCGTTAATTCAGAAAATATCGGAGAAAGGGACTGGTGTTCTCTACAGAAAATGAGAAAGTCGTCGCGCATCGTGAGTAAAACCCGGATGCCTGCTTCCATAGCGGCCTGGCCTAAAAACTCAGAAAAGCCCGATTGGATTTCTGGTGAATTCTGTGTGAACAACTCTTCAAAACGATCGACAATCAGAACAACTTCGGGATGCGTTTGCCGCAACCTGCTCAAGGCCTGGATGAGCAAGTGCAAATCATCCGAAGGATCACCGTTTTCAAAAGCCAAAGGGGGGATTCCTTTTTTAAGGTTCTCGATGGGCGCATCGCCCGGTTGCGTGAGAATGCAACACCATTCGTTCGGTAAAGCTGAAATGAGTCCCGCCTGTAACAAGGAAGTTTTACCGGCGCCTGAAGGCCCTATCAAAGCCAGGAGATTGTGCTGTTGGAGCTTTTTGATGAGCGTTTCCACTTCCTGTTCGCGGCCGAAAAAATAACCGGAATCTTTTTGCTGAAAGGATGCAAGGCCCGGGTAAGGAGTGCGTTTTTCATCCGCCTCCGACCGAAGTGTGATTTCTTCCAGTATGCGCGAGAGTGCGGTTGCCGATTCAAAACGATCCTGCTTGTCGGCTGAAACC
Organism: Acidobacteriota bacterium; assembly: GCA_046714535.1. GTDB lineage: Bacteria > Acidobacteriota > HRBIN11 > JAKEFK01 > JAKEFK01 > JAKEFK01. The sequence continues at coordinate 1,647 of JBKKAT010000769.1, forward strand.
GCGAGAGCGATCGCTGTTTTCCACGGACTATCCGGCAGTTGCTCCGGATCCGTTCTCACAGCGTTCCAGATCGCTTCACGCGTGTTCTCACTCTGAGTTCCTCTGGTATGAATCATTTCGGCCAGAACAACGCCGGCTGAAAATATGTCGGCGCGCGAATCCATTTCTTCGCCCGCCAGTTGTTCCGGGGACATATAAGGTAGCGTTCCTGAAATTGCGCTTGCTGTTTGGGCCGCGCGTTCTGCAATTCCTAGATCCATCACCACAACTCGTCCAGTGCGCGTGATCATCACGTTTTCCGGCTTCAGATCCCGGTGTACCAGACCTGTGTCGTGAATCGCAGAGAGACCTGCCAGCATTTGCGCCGCGATATCTCTGGCTTCCCGCAAGTCGAGTGGACCGGTTTCTTCAATTCGCTCTAAAAGAGTGATTCCATCGATGTATTCCATCGAAATCATTTCTTCGTTCTCTTCACTGACCAGATCGAAGATGCGGCAAACGTGCGGTGATATGACTTCCCGCGCAATGCGCACTTCGCGCCGGATCAGTTCGATCAGATCATCCGGAGCGCGCTTTAAATCGACACGAATTGTTTTTAGCGCGACATCAATGCGAAGTTTCAGATCGTAGGCGTGCCATACCTCACCCATTCCGCCTTTGCCGAGCTGCGACAGAATACGATATCTGCCCGCAATCAAAGCGCCTTCGCTCAATAAGGACTTGCGTGCCGGCTCGCTACCAAAAAGAGAATGAAGATTGGAAGATCCCGCCTGTTCGGTAGTGGCCCGAAACGCAGGAGATTCGATAAAGCTGCGTACACGATCATCATGAGACAGCAGCCGGTCAATCTCTTTCCGCAGAGTTTCATCGCCGACGCACGCCTGGTCCAGAAATGCAGACCTTTCATCTGGGGGTAACTCGAGAACTGCGTCCAGCAATTCATCGATTTGTTTCCATCTTGAGGATTGTTGTTGGGGTGGAGTATTCATGACTGGATCGCATCATAAAGCCACAACTTTGCTTTATGCCATTCGCGCCGCACCGTACGCGCAGATATTTGTTCAACAGCCGCTATCTCTTCAAAATTCAAACCCGCAAAAAATTTCATTTCCACAATCCGGCTCTTGAGGGGATCCTGTTTTTCTAATCGCGTAAGCGCTTCATCGAGTATGACGAGTTCATCGGATTTGGATTCTGACAGAAATGCTCCTTCATCAAAGGAAATTTTCGTTGCAGCGCCACCACGCTTTGCGCGCCGCCGCGACTTCGCATGATCGATCAGAATGCGGCGCATCATCTGTGCTGCGATCGCGAAAAACTGCGCGCGATTCTGCCAGCGAATGCTTTTCAAATCCACTAACTTGCAGTAGGCCTCGTTCACCAGCGCTGTTGCCTG
>JBKKAT010000770.1:0-5683 GCA_046714535.1 Acidobacteriota bacterium
GACCATATTCTGGTTACAAACGGAACTTCAGAAGCAAATTTTCTTTCCATCTGGAATCTGGTTGAGCCGGACGATGAAGTTCTGATGATGCTACCGAATTACATGCAGATCTGGGGAATTTCTCGCGGTTTTCGCGGAACCGTACGTCCCTTTCACCTCCACGAAAAAAACAAATGGCATCTGGACTTTGATGAAATTGATCAGCTTTCGACGAAGCGAACGAAACTGATTGCCGTTTGCAATCCGAACAATCCCACCGGATCGATACTGACAGAAGAAGAAATGCAAAAGCTGATCGACGTCGCGCATCAGAGTGATGCCTGGCTGCTGATCGATGAGGTCTATCAGGGCGCAGAACGGGAGGCCGCGCGAACTTCCAGCTTCTGGGGACGCTATGAAAAAGTGATCATTACAAACGGTTTATCCAAGGCGTACGGGCTACCGGGCCTTCGCATTGGATGGATCGCCGCCCCTCCCGATTTGATCGCAAAATTCTGGTCTTACCATGATTACACGACCATTGGACCTGCCATGATGAGTGATGTCCTTGCAAGGATTGCTTTAAGTCCCGCTGTCCGGGACAGGATTCGGGCTCGAACCCGTCGAATCCTGCAGCACAATTATCCGATCGTCGCCGAATGGATCCAGCAGCACCAGGACATGTTTTACTTGGTGGAACCGCAGGCCGGAGCGATCGCCTATTTTCGTTACAAATTCGACATCAATTCTACTCAATTAGTAGAGAGATTGTTGCATGAAAAAAGCCTTCTCATCGTTCCAGGAGATCACTTCGGAATGGACCGTTATCTCCGGATCGGTTTTGGCCCGCCTGCAGACTACTTGAAAGCGGCGCTGAACCGAATGGATGAGTTGTTGAGCAGTTTGTAACTCGGGCGACGCCTCCTCTTTCATTTGAAACCACAGATAAAGTCGCGGGCAATGCTAATTCTCCGCCGGCGGAACTCCCGCGGTACATTGCTTCACCGCCAGAGCCATTTTCAAGGAAGGAATAGCTTCTTGAATGGTCACACCGGCAGTACTCTGTCCCGCAATCGCATCGCGGAAAGCGCTCAACTCCTCCAGCAAAGGATGTTGTTGCTCTTCAGGCTTATATTCCTGCTGTCGTATATCAGGAAAACCGGCGTTACAGAGATTGGGTTGCAAAGAAAAATGCGAAAGCGATTGCTCCGCAAAATCAAGCGATAAATAAGAATAAGGCTGAAACAATCGCATCTTTCTCATTTTCTTTCCGCTGACCCGGGAAGCCGTAAGATTCACGACACATTTTCCGGGAAACTTCAATCGCGCATTGGCGATGTCAATTTGCTGCGATAGGATGGGAATTCCCACCGCCTCAATGTGAAATGGTTCCTCTTTTAGAAACAAATAAAGCAAATCTAAATCATGAATCATCAGATCGAGCACGACATCAATATCCAGACTGCGAGGGGAAAAAACACCAAGACGATGAGTCTCGATAAAGAGCGGCTTCGTAACCTCAGACAGGGCTTTTCGGACGACTGGATTGAAACGTTCCGGTAATCCCACGTGAACAACAACACCTTTTTCAGCAGCCAGGCGTGATAATTGTTCCGCTTCTTCAACGGTAGCCGTCACAGGTTTTTCGATCAACACGTGCTTGCCGGCGCGAATCAATTCGGAAGCAATTGAATAATGATCGGATGTGGGGACAGCGACAATCGCTGCATCGAATTCTGTTAAATGCGAGCGGTAGGAATTTTCAGAAGGAATTCCGTATTCCTGGCCGGCTTTCTCTGCTTTTTCCGGAACGATGTCCACAAGCAAAACCGGTTCGATCCCAGGTATGCTTTTGAGGAACTTCAGGTGATGTTTTCCCTGATGTCCTATACCAATGAGAGCTAAACGCATGTACTGAAGCGCGCTGGTTACTTGATGATTCCCCGTTTGGAGGAGCGAATGAAATCCACCAGATAAGTGATTTCCTCCAACGAGGGTACTTCTTCAGAAATTTTTTCCAGAGCCTGTCTCGTATTCAATTTCGATTGCAGTAAGAGACGGAAAGCGTGCTTGATGACGCTAAGCTTCTGGTCATCAAAGCCTCTTCTGCGGAGACCAATCGAATTCATACCGTAACAGCGGGCTCTGTTCCCTACGGTCTTCGAATAAGGTAGAACGTCTTTTGTTATTACTGAGTAACCACCCACAAAACCGTACTCGCCCACACGGCAGAATTGATGAATGCCGGAGAAAGCCCCGACCAGTGAATAGTCTTCCACGGTCACATGGCCGGCCAGCGTAGCCGCATTTGCCATAATGACATGGCTTCCTATAGTGCAATCGTGTGCGACGTGAGTATAGGCCATGAAAAAATTATTATGGCCCACGACCGTTTTCTTTCCACCTCCCTGGGTTCCCCGGTGGAAAGTAACAAATTCCCGGAAAACATTGTCATCTCCGATAATCAGTTCACTGCGTTCGCCATGAAATTTGAGGTCCTGCGGAATTTGTCCAATGGAGGCAAACGGAAAGAAACGGCAATTTTTACCGATGAGAGTAGGACCCTCAATCACAACGTGCGGCGCAACTTCCGTTCCACTATCGATTCGTACGCCGGGTCCGATTACTGAATAGGGACCGACGCAGACGTCCCCCGCCAGCTCCGCCTCCGGATGAATAATCGCTGTGGGATGAATCGAAGACATGCTAGGAATTTTGAACAACGATAGAAGTTAGAAATTCCGCTTCTGATACGAGCGTTTCGTTGACGAACGCTTCTCCGCGCATCTTGCAAATGGTATGTTTGTAACGCAGCACATCCACCACCAGCCGCAGCTGGTCCCCCGGGATCACCGTTTTCCGGAACTTTGCATTGTCGATTCCTACCAGATAAACGAGTCCCTTTTCCTTGAGTTCATGATCCTGAAGCAATAGTACTCCGCCCAATTGCGCCATTGCTTCAATAATCAAAACCCCCGGCATGATCGGACGTCCGGGGAAATGGCCAGCGAAAAAAGGTTCGTTGTAAGTGACGTTCTTGATGCCGATAATTCTTTTCTCTTTCTCAAACTCAAGAACGCGATCGACCAGCAAAAAAGGATAGCGGTGCGGTAACGCCTTCAAGATAGCGTTGATGTCCAGTGCTGTCATCGTCCTTTCTTACTTCTTAGGCGTTGCACCCTTTGCCGTGGAATCGTTAAACAATTTGATCACTTCATTCGTGATGTCGTTTTTTGCGCTGAAATAGACCAGTTGATCCCGTTGAATGATCACGGAATAACCCCTTTCTTCGCCCATTTTTTGGATGATCGGAAGCACTTTTTCTTCAATACTCTTGATTGCTTTTCCGAGTTCTCTTTGAATCTCAGCCTCAGAATCTTCCGAGTAGCGTCTCAATTCGGTCATCCCTTTCTGGATATCACTATTGAGTTTTTCCCGCGCTTCAGCACTCAGAATGTCGCGCTGTTTTTCCAGCTTGTCCCGCATCGTTTGAATTGCGCTTTGCTGCCGGTCAATCTCCGCCTGCTTTTTGTCTTTTAGCGTTTTAACTTCAGCCAACGCCTTTTTCCCCATTTCCGAACCCTGCACTACTCTTTGAGGATCGATTACAGCGATCCCTGCCGTTTGGGCAAATACCGGTAGCGCAAATAAGACCATTAAAGGAAATATCAGCCATTTCATAGAACTATTACTCTCCATTGTTAATAATTTTTTTTACCACTGAGTCATGAGCGTCGATTTGTCAACGCGTCCTTCGTCTCCGCAAAGACGCACCGACGCGAAAACGCTCTTGACTCTGTAGTGAAAAGAATAATGCAATCGAGGCAAAGAGGCCAAGAATATCATAATTTTGGTGACTTTGCTTGCCACGGATATGTGTTGCGCGTGTTTCTCCCGCTTATAAAGGGGAGACAAAGAAGGGGTTGTCCCTGATAGTTTCCTCCCAACCTCCCCTGAGTCCCCCCGTTCATAAGGAGGGGAAATTCGCGCCACATCAGTGCCCTGTTCAACTCGCCTAGAAGGTCGTTCCGACGGAGAACCGGAACGTCGTCCTTTCCGGCCGGCTATTCTCGGGAAGTATGACGAGATTCCCTCTGTTGAAGTTAATTGCGTAGATGAACCGAAAAGGGGCGCTCAAGAAAGGAGCGGTAAATCGAACCTCGAAACCGGTGCTTCCCCGCATGTCCTTGAAGTCAATGTTATGGTCGGTCTCAAATGCATTTCCATAATCCAAAAATGCTGCCACCTTCAACGGACCTGCGAGCGGGACGACATATTCTGCATTGATCAGGAAATACTTATTTCCGCCCACCAGGAAAAGACGATTTGTTTTGGGATCTATACGAATGGGAGAAACCGTACGAACGTCATAGCCACGAATACTTTGTTCGCCACCGAGATAATATCGTTCATAAAACGGAAGTTCTTCATCATTAAATCCAGTAGCATAACCTCCTTCCACATTGATGTCGGCATGCTGGCTTTTGGTTAAGCCGGGCAAATAGATGGTAAAACTTCCGGAAGGTTTATAATAGCTGACATCTCCACCAAGTGGTCCCCCGACAATTTCATTTCCGAAAACAAAGCGTGTCCCGCGACTGGGATCTATCGGATTATTGATTGTGTTTCGAAGAAGCTGTGGAATTACCCGGCTTTCAATCCTGTCAGACTGCAATAGATCAGCGCCGGGAAAAAGATTCTCATCAGCAGGCGGGATCGAGATTTGAGAAGGAAGATCAATATCGACTGTTTGATAACCATATGAGACCGCGCCTCTGAGATCGCCTTTGATATGGAAACCGAAAGAAACATTTCCGCCAATCGTATCTTTCAAGTAATTGAAATAGTCATAGCGGCTGCGGAATACGCTGAATCCCAACGCGATTCGGCGATCCAGGAAATACGGTTCCACCACCTGAACTGCATAATTCTTGGTACGGGTTCCGCTCTGCAAACTCAAAGTAAAAATCTTGCCGCTTCCTAAAAGGTTCTTTGTCGAAAAAACGACATCACCAAAGAACCCATCGAGTTCACTGTATCCTCCGCCCAGACGTATCTCATTTCTCTTGTTCTCTTTGACCTCAACAGCAATATCCGCCTGATTCGTTTTGTCCGCGACAGGAGCGATATTCGGTTTTAGATCTTCAAAGAAACCGAGCCGGTAGATTCGATCAATACTTTCCCGAAACTTCGAAACACGAAGCAATTCCCCTTCCTGAATCAACATTTCCCGGCGAATGACTTTATCGCGCGTGTAATCATTCCCCGTAAATTCAATGCGATTTACATAAAACTGGCCGTTCTCCTGGACTTCCATCTTCAGGTCCACAACGTCCTGGTCCTTCTTCACGTCAAAAACCGGACCGATGGAAACATAGATGTAGCCTCGATCTCCGTAAATCTTCTGGATCTCGTCAACTCCTTCTTTGAGCAGACTGCGATTGAAAACCTTCCCCTGCTGCAACGGAATATTGGGCAATAATGTGTTCGAATCAAAAACCGTGTTTCCTACAAAATCGATCTTCCCCACTTTGTACTGACGCCCTTCCCGTACAGGAATGACAAGCCTCATGCGCTCCTTGTTTTCCGGATCCAGTGCAACCTGCGGTTCGTCGATGCGGGCATTAATGTATCCGTGATTGAAATAAAGCTCTTCCACCCGCTCCATGTCCTTTTCAAATTTTTCTTTCTCAAAATCGTCCTT
>JBKKAT010000771.1:0-9698 GCA_046714535.1 Acidobacteriota bacterium
ATATGGACTCCTCATCATCATGGACTCCTCATCATCCTGAACTGCAGCAGGCAAATTGGCGTCTTTGCGTTGCGCGTCTACGCGCCAACGTGAAGACGAATTTGCCTCTCCCCTTTCTAAAAAACGGGGCAGACCGAAAAGTCTGCCCCTTTTATTTTTGATCAAAACTAACCCTTCGGTATCGTCGAGAACGTAATATTCTATCTGACATTTCCTGCCCCGGGGTTCGACAAGAATCCTATTCCCTCCCTGACAGCACCTGAGCCAGAGGAAGCTTAGAATTCAGTCTGTTCAAAGAAAAAACACTTATGGAAACCAAAGAGCAAATCATACAACTGCTAAAAGGCTTATACACTGTTTGCCGTACCAGTGAAGTGGGTTACCGTGCCGCCGCGGAAGCAATTGAAGGGAACACCACACGTGAGCTGTTGAAGAGCTACGGAGATCAGCGCAGGGAATTTGCAGAAGAACTACGGGGAGAAATTCGATTTCACTCTAATTCCGATTACAGCGCAGAGCCTCCGGTAGATTCCTGGAAAGAGATTTATGAAGCCACTCAAAGCGGAAATCAGGAAGAAATTATTCAAGCGTGCGAGCGCGCTGAAAGCGCAATGTTGCGAGTTTACAAGAGTGCCCTCGCGAAGCAAGTACCATGGGACGTAGAAACAGTCCTGGCACACCAATACTCGGATCTTAAAAAAGCTTACTACTTCATCAGCGCACTGGAACTATTTAGCAATGAATTTGTTGTGTAAGTCCATTTTTATGGCAACCACGGAGGAACTATGGCAAAGATCACAATGACACTTTGTGACGTAGCACCATGTTCATTGGTCGCAGATCGCGATTTCGAAGTGAATGGACAAATTGTGTATGTATGCGGCGAAAGTTGCTTCGTTAAATTTTGGAGTCGTGAATATAGAAACTGGAAAAACGAAGGTTACCACATGGAAGCCCATTTGGGAGTTGAGGACGATTCCGTTGAAGTGAAGAAAGCGATCATCAACGAATCCCGCCAAACCAGCGTGGACTTGCAAGTGGTACGGCCCGCAAAACATTCGGAAAACTTAAAATACACGGCAAGGGTGGAACAATGAAAACGACACTGTTATTAATGGGACTGGGAGCAGCTGGTGTTTATTTCTTTGATAACAAGAAAGGAAAAAAACGCCGGTCCCTTTTCACCAAAAATGTAAAGACCACATTCGAACAGGTTGGAGGCTACTGCAGCGATCTGGCAGATCGAAGCAAACCTTTAATCAGCGAGATCAACAAACAAAGTAAGCCGTACGTAGAAGCGCTCAGCCAACATAGCCAAAAGTATGCAAGTCAAGTAGGGCATTCGGTGTACGACTATGCTAAAAACGGCCAAACCGGGTGGAATCCCTCTGCAAGGCTGACGGGCGCCACTGCAGGTGCACTGGCACTCTACGGAGCAGGTAGATCTGGATTTGTGGGAGCTCTTCTTCGCACATTAAGCCTCGGCTTTTTTACCAGGGCATTACTCGCTTCCCGTTGAATAAGTGACCACCAGGCCCTGGTCACTCGCAACTGGTTACTGGCCACTGAATAAGTAGGAGAAAACAAGATGAAAAACATATTTTTGATGCTGTTAGTCATACTGCTCGGATTTTCCTTTGCATGCAGCACGGCAAAGAATACCGGCCAGTCAGTAAAAGAAGGAACTGAAGAGGTAGCGGAAGAAGTCGGTGATAAGACGGAAGACGTGGGTGAAGAAATTGGCGACAAAGCCGAAGACGTGGGCGAAGCAGTAAAGGATACAGCCGAGGAAGTTGGTGAAACAGTTCAAGATGGCAGCATCACTGCGGCTATCAAAATGAAGTTCGCCAATGATGAGGTTGTTTCCGCATCCAATATTGATATTGATACAAGCAACGGCGTGGTCACTTTGAATGGAACGGTTGCAAGTCAGGTAGAAGCAAACCGTGCTGTCGAACTGGCCCAGGCAGTAAGTGGCGTGAAGAACGTTCGCTCCAATTTGATCATCGAAAATACGCAATAACCATTGCTGAGTGCTGAGTTCCGAGTGCTGAGCTCTGTTTTTCACTCATTACTCAGCACTCATTGCTCAGCACTGTATTTCAGGCTTGAATGCGGGCGACGCCGGACTACTATTAACGGTAGGCTTCCCCCATGAATACTCAAAACCACGACCAATTTTCATATAGTCGGGAAGAATCGCGAGAGTATGAGGACCTTTTTGATGGTTCTCCGGATTTGGTTTTTACGCTTACTACCGAAGGTCAAATTGTCAGCGCTAATCAAGCTTTTGAAACACTGACCGGCTGGGAACGTTCTGAATGGCTCGGCAAAAGATTTGAAGGCCTCCTCCATCCGGCTGACGTTACAAAGTTCCGGGAACTCATACGCCAGGCGGACGAGAATGGTAAGCCGTTGCCGGTGGAAGTCCGGTTGCGTAGCAAAACGGGGAGCGACAAGCTTTTGGAGTGCGGGGCATTTCCCATTCGAAAAAATGGCCGGGAAGCGAGAGTGATTATGTTTGGAAAGGATATCGCGCAGAAGAAACGCAGAGAAGACGATTTGTTTGAATCGGATGCTAAATTGCGTTCCGTACTTGAGTCAGCAAGTGACGCTATCGTCTTTATCGGCTCGAATCTGGAAGTTCTTTCCTGGAATCGCGCGGCGCAAGAAATTTTTGGACACTCACAAGAAATTGCAAACCAGCCGTTTGATTCACTTCTGGCCAAACGTCATCGGGACGCTTATCACGCAACCATCAAACAACTTCAAGAGGGGGGTGAAAGCCGGCTTCTGGGTAAGACCGTTGAAGTGGAAGGAATCAGAGCGGATGGTTCTGAATTTCCACTGGAATTGTCTTTGGCAGTTTGGATGTTTCGTGAAAAACCAATCTTCGCTGCCATCATTCGTGATATTACAAAACGGAAAAAAGCTGAAGAATCCCTGCGCAAGAAAAGTGAACTGGTCCAGTTGATTCAAGAAATTGCGATTGCATCGAATGAAGCGGTGAGTCCGGAAGATGCAATGCGCTATGCGCTCGACAGGATCTGCGGCTACACCGGTTGGCCGATTGGCCATGTCTATCTTCCTGCCGATGGGAAAGCAGTTTCGACTACCATCTGGCACGTCAAAGATGAAGAGTGTTTCAGAAAATTCCAATCGATTACCCAAACTGAATCTGCCCTTTCTGAGGAAAGCCTTCCGGGTCTTGTGATTCGTGATAAGAAATCGATCTGGATCAAAGACATCGCGGCCCATAACAATTTTTCCAGAGTTGATGCAGTCGTTGAATGCGGTTTGAAAACTGCTTTTGCCATGCCGGTTCTCAAAGGAACCGAAATAGCAGCGGTTCTTGAATTCTTTTCGGACGCCTCCGAAGAAACAGATGAAGAAATGATTCAAGGGATGGAGGTTGTGGGAACACAGCTGGGGCGTGTGTTTGAACGGGACGACGCACTAAAAAAACTGCGGCAAGCAGAGGCCCGGTTCAGACAACTGGTCGAATCGGTGAATGCTATCGTTTGGAGAAGGGACGCAAAGACCCATCAATTCAGTTTCGTCAGCCATCAGGCCGAAAAAATTCTCGGATATCGCACTCAACAGTGGATTGAAAACCCTAACTTCTGGGAAGAGCATATTCATCCTGAAGATCGTGAACGGGTGCTCGCCTACGTTCAAGAAGAAGTTGAAAACAAAAGGAATCATGAATTTGATTACCGGATAGTTTCTTCGAACGGGAACGCGTTATGGGTAAGAAATATTGTGCGCGTAATGCTGGAGAATGACGAACCGAAAGAACTCATCGGAGTGATGATCGATCTCACAGAAAGGAAAAAAGCGGAAGATGAAATTCGTCAATCACGCGAGCGACTTCGTGCTTTGTCGGCGCACCTTCAATTTGTCCGCGAACAGGAACGGATCAAGATCGCGCGGGAAGTCCATGACGATTTGGGTCAGGTCCTGAGCGCGCTACGAATGGAGTTATCACTATTGAATCAGAATCTATTAGAATCCTCCGTTACCGCGCCGCGTCAGCAGATCCTGCAAGAACTGGGAACCATGTCGCATCTGGTTGATGATACAATCCGGTCGGTGCGTCGAATCATAACGGAGTTGAGACCGGAAGTGCTCGATCATCTGGATTTATCCTCAGCTCTGGAATGGCAAATCCAGGAATTTCGCGCACGCACGGGAATCAAAACAAATTTTTATTCCACTCTGCAAAACTCCCCATTGAATCAGGAAGGTGTGACTGCTCTCTTCCGGATCCTGCAGGAAACTCTTACGAATGTAAGCCGCCACGCCCAGGCGACTGCGTTGCAGGTTAAGTTGATTGACAACGAGGACTCCATTATTCTAGAAGTGAAAGACAATGGGAGGGGAATCACGGAAGAAGAAACACGTAAAACTGGTTCCTTTGGTATCTTAGGAATGCGAGAAAGAGTGTTGTTGCTGGGGGGTACACTCTCAATGAACGGCACTCCGGGCAAAGGCACCACCGTCAAGGTTGAAATTCCTCTTTCGGAAAACCGCTAAAAACTATGGTAAGAATTCTAATCGCTGATGATCATGTCTTGATTCGTGAAGGATTAAAAAAGATTTTGAAAACGGCTCCTGAAATGGTGGTCGTGGCTGAAGCCGGTGATGCCCGCGAAGTGATCCAAGCCATCAAGAGTAATGAATTAGACGTTGTTGTCCTGGATATTTCCTTACCAGGAAAGAGCGGCCTGGAACTCTTGAAAGATATTAAGCTGGATCATCCAAAGCTTCCCATTCTGATTTTGAGCATGCATCCCGAAGATCGCTTTGCTGTGCGAGCGTTAAAAGCCGGGGCTGCCGGTTATGTTACGAAAGAAAGCGCGGCGGAAGAGCTGATTAAAGCGATACGCAAAGTGATTCAGGGTAGAAAACACGTTAGCGCGGCGCTTGCAGAAAAATTGGCTTTCAACCTGGAAGCCGATACAGAACGACCGCCTCACGAAGAACTCTCCGATCGCGAATATCAGGTACTTTGTCTGATTGCCGGTGGCAAGACCGTTCGACAGATCTCGGAAGAACTCTATCTCAGCATGAGCACTGTCAATACCTACCGGGCCAGAATCCTTCAAAAAATGAATATGAAAACGGATGCAGAACTCATCCGGTATGCAATTCAGAATCAACTGATCGATTAGTCCTGACATTGTCCCACTAACAACCACCAGGCCCGCTGCATCCGCCAACTGACAGAAGATGTTTTCCTGTAAGTCATTTAAACACAATTACTTCCACGGACGAACGTGTCACATCGGTCTACTTTGTTTCGCTTTGTAGTATGACAGGGGGCAAATCTGTTCACTTACAGGGAGTCGGCAGGATTTGCTCTGAGCCTGATCCTCGAGTAGAGCTATTTATTGATGATAGGAGGAACAAAACAATGAACTTCTTTGATGAACTAAGACACAAATTCATGTTTCTCACGTTCTTGACGGATCACGAAATTGAGAATTTAATGTCGATTGTTCGCTCCGTGGCCTTCGGAACGGCGGTAACACCAGATGAAATCCTTCAATACATTGATCAGGAATCAAGCTCTCATCTGGCGTTTTGCTAGAGAAGAGTTGTGTCTAATTCCTGCCCATCACACGAACGGCCAGCCGCCGGGAAACAACTTGATTGTTGCCTAAAACAAATTGCAGCTGATAGACTCCAACATTCTTGTAAACGTGATCGGCAATAAACTCTGTCTCCGTGAATGCTGCAGTGTCGCAATTGTTTTTCTCGGAAGAGACGGCGCCATCCCCAAAAGACCAGGATTCCCAGAGACATCCAAAGCCGGTATTTCCTGAAGAAGCGTTTTGCAGCACTGCCCTGACTGTTACACGGAGTGGAGCGAAACCTACACGAGGGTGAGCTTCTACAATCAATTGCGGGACGCGACTCTCTGCGTGAGTTGAAGAAGCAATAAAACTCGCTTCCGGATTCATCTGATGCTGCAGAGGCGCCTGATAAGCGCAACCCGTAGCAATTGAAACTAGAACACCAAGCATCGCAAGTTGAATTCTCATTTTGTTCTCCTTCCTATAAAAGGAAAACTGGTGTGAAAATTTTGGAAAGCCGTACAAAGAAATTTTGATAATGAGTCGGTCAAGCGATAAATGCTGTGTAATTGCGTCAAAGATGACGTGTCACAATTTTGATGATATGCCACATTACGGTCACGCCGGGGACTATACAAACTTTGGTGAAATCATGATGTGCTGGCGCAGGAGGAGGAACCATATTGTAGTTTCGGTTCATGGAGTTCAGCGTGAAGATCTTAAATTTTGTCCTCATCCTTGTAATCCTGATTGGGATCAGCCCGTCTGCATTCGCAAAAAAGCATTACACGAAAACAGAAGTGCTTTCGACGGAAGTGAGCGAAATGCTGATCGATACGGCCTCCTCCTTGAAGGATACTTATACGCTGAAGCTCGAATCCGCCGAGGTTCTCGCCTGCCATTACACCATCGGGACCAAAAGACAACCACGGGAAATTCTTTTACTCTGGTTGAAAAAAGCCCAGGGCTATGAATTTGTTCATAAACTGGAATCCGGTCTTGGGGAAACATTCAACAAGCCAATTCCATTTACTGCCTCAAATTTTCATTTCCTGAATATTTCGACCGAACCGACCGGTTCAGGTGGTTTTGTTTTTGATCAATTTCTCTGGTTTGCACCCGATGGTTCGGTGCATCCAGTTGAGTTTCAGCAAGCTTCCGAAGTTTATGAGGGCTTGACCAAATCGGATGAAGTACTGCTCACCGGTGGCGAAAAAGAGTTTTTCTATCAGGATGGCGAGATGAAATTCGAATTCTGGCTTGCGCGCGATGGGGATCCGCACTGTTGTCCATCCGCTGGCCAGGTGGTGGGAACCTACAAACTGGTGGGCACCCCAAAATACGATTCCTTCAGAAGAAGTTACCAGGCGAATTTTCAAATCCTGGTCGATCAGATCACGCCGCTAGGCGTTCATTAATTTCTGTCGTAAAATCAACTACATGCCGTCGTGTTGTTACTACGACAATTTCCCTTTCTCTTCGATATACTGTAAAGCCAGAGCCTACATAATATGCCTATGACACTGAGTCACAGATGCATACCGAAGCCACCAGCGCAATCAAAGTCCTTATTGCCGACGATCATGAGTTGGTACGGGAAGGTTTGAAAAAAATATTGAGAACAGCAGCAGATATTGTTGTGGCCGGGGAAGCTCGAGATGGGAACGAAGTGATGGAGCACGTGAAAGATCTGGATCTGGATGTGGTAGTCCTTGACATATCAATGCCGGGCAAGAATGGTCTGGAAGTCCTGAAAGACCTCAAACGAGAACATCCGAATCTGCCGGTACTGATTCTGACGATCCATCCTGAGGATCGATTTGCGACTCGAGCCCTAAAAGCTGGTGCTGCAGGATACATCACCAAAGATGTCGCGGCCGAAGAACTTGTTACGGCACTGCGTAAAGTTGTTCACATGGGCAAATATGTAAGCCCTTCTCTGGCAGAAAAATTAGCATCCAATCTGGAGAATGATGCCGGTGCAGCGCCGCATGAATTGTTATCAGAAAGGGAGTATCAAGTGCTGTGCATGATTGGGATGGGTAAAACGACGAAAGAAATTGCCGCGGAACTTGCCTTGAGTGTAAACACAATCAACACGTACAGGGGCAGAATGTTGAGCAAAATGAAAATGACGAAGGAAGCGGAGTTAATCAGATATGCACTTCAACACCAACTGGTTGAATAAAATTCAAATACTCTGCGCCAGTTGCAAGATTGTTCTTTTGTGACAGTTATTGGAGGAAGATCATGAATTTCACGGTGCAAAACAAAGGAAAAAGTTCCAGAAAAATGGGAGCTTTATTCCTTCTTTCTTGTTTCATCTTTCTGTTGTTCCTCTCTTCGCCTGGATTTGGACAAACGGCCACGAGAATTTGCGATCAACCTCCGGGGCAGCGCACCCGGTTGATCCAGTCGTTTGGCCACAGGAGCACTTCATTAGTCGGCCCGATTTCTAGTGAGGAGAATTTTATTGCGTTATTCTCGCAAGATAAATTTCTCCGTGATTTCCGGGAAGTGCTGAGACAAGCATGTCTGGAAAATTACGAATCGGACATTATGAGTGCTATGCGCGGCGACGTGAGTGAAACGACAATCACTTCTGGGACCGAAATCAAATGGGTGGCAGGACGCCGCGGTGGGCGTGTCAAAGTGGTAGGTCCTGCGCGCTATGTCGGTACCAGGCCTGCTGAAGCTTATCAGTTTGAAGCAAAATTGGGCGATAACATTTACACGTTCGCAGCGCCGAAGGTTTGCGGCAACATCCTATTACTGGATGTAAGACCGGCTCCAGCGCCGGAACCGCCGCCTCCACCGCGTGAAGAGCCACCACCGCCGCCACCACCACCGCCACCGGCTTGTATATTGACGATGACGACAGTGGAAGCCGGCAGATGTACAACGGTGGAACTGCGCAGCGATGTTGCAGGAACACTGGAAGTCCAACGTGATGGTGCGCCTCTAGTGGGCGTGGATGTGCCAGCTCGATTGAATGCAAACGAAGCTGTTACACTGCGTCTTTGCGAAGAGGGACATTACACCGCAAGACTTACAGCGGAAAATGGCGCGGTTTGCGATGCAGCAACCGATATCATCCGTGAAGCAGCCCAGTGGGGTCCGTTCGTTTCCGGTTTCTTCGGAAAAGAACGCAGAGTTAATGAAGACTTCTTTGGCGGCTGCGATCCCATCATCGGACTTCAGGGCGGAGTCGGATTCTTTGTATCCGATTCCTTCGAAATTGCGCCCGCAGTCGGTGTGAAGATCAATACGGAAGATTCCGATAGAACCAGTATTTTCGCAGATCTCGAGTTTAACTATCATTGGAGTCGTGCAATGCTCGGCGCCGGTGTAGGAGTTTGGGATCTCACCGAAGATGAAACCAGAACCGGTTCATTGCTAGGACAATTCGGCGTTCACCTTAATGAAGGTAGCTCCGTAAGAATCACCTGGCTGAATCAGGGACGTCTATTCTTCGATGATTTTGATGATGCATCAAACAACTACATGATCTGGACCGGATTAAGATTCCAATTCGGACTGGATTAGGGAATATTTCCGCTCCAAGAAGCGCTCCACTCGCCGGCAGGCAAATGCCTGCCGGCAAGATGGGGCATCCTACCATTTAGATTTCAGCTTTTAGATTGCAGATTTGAATGTTGCTGACGGCGGACTTTCGGTATTTGATTTTTTTGAATTACCGTGTCGAACGTGAACTGCTTGAGCCGCGCCTACCTGCTGGAGTTGAACTCGATTTATTGAACGGACAACCCTGCATCAGTCTCGTCGCGTTTCTATTTGAAAATCTCCAGGTGCAAGGTTTACCTGCGCCCTTTCATCAGAAATTTGAACAAGTGAATCTGCGGTTTTATGTGAAGCAGAAAGAATCTTCCGAAGAAAAGCATGGAGTCGTTTTCATTCGTGAGATTGTTCCGAAGACTTTGATGGCGGTCGCAGCGCGAGTCCTTTTTAATGAAAAATACATCAGTCTGCCGATGGAGCATGTACTGACTGGCGAGACTGTTCAATCGCTGGAATATGGTTGGAATACAGATAAGCAAAAAAACTTTGTACGCGCTGTATTCAAAAACGAATGGGTAGAACCGGAAAAGAACTCTTCAG
>JBKKAT010000772.1:0-5675 GCA_046714535.1 Acidobacteriota bacterium
TCCCTGCTTAAACCAAGACGGCGCACTTTCTTGATCCGTAGTCTAAACAATTGTTTGAACTCAGCGAAGGATCCTGCAAAACGCCTCCTTTCTTTGTGGACCGACTCGTTCATTCTAAAAAAACTGCCTCGAAATTCATGCCAGGAATTCCTGATTCTACGAGTTTCTTTCCAATACATGTTCTTAACTTTTCTCCGGTACCTTTTCAGCCAGGGAAATTGTTTGTATTCCGCTCCGATCCACGCGCGCTGATAAAAGTCCTCGTAATCTGCACGCGATGCAAATGCTCCAACCCGCGGAACGACATAGGTCGATGTGGCAGGCAATTGAGGTGCCGAGATTGTTCCGTGAGGCCGGCGGTAGTAGCCGTTCTCTGCATCGTACAAGGTAGCCTGGAATAACTCGATGTAGTCTCTGACCATATCCTCAGTTTGAAATAGACCATCCCTGATCGTTTCGAATGCCCTTTGTGCCATATTCCTCCGTAGTTCCGGGTCTCTACTTAAACCAGCAAGACGTTCAACAAACAGATCGATGTCACCAACGGGGACCGTAAAACCATTCCATCCATCTTTGATGAGCTCGGGAATGCCGGAATGAACCTCACTTACAACTGGAATACATCCGCGGGCCATCGCTTCCAGGAGAGCCTGAGGCATCCCTTCAAACTCGGAGGTCAGCAAAAAAACATCCTGTTGCTCCAACAGTGACAATACTTCGTTGTGTGGTATCGCGCCCAGAAATCGTATCCATCCCTTTGCAATCGAATCCTTTGATGCTTCCAGGAAATTGGCGGCATCCGGGCCATCTCCCGCCACAATCAGTTCGGCAGGAGTGCCTTGCTGATTGAGTCGCTCTACGATCTTTGGGAGGTCGAGGATTCGTTTTTGTCTTTGCAGAAGAGAACCAGCATAGATGATTCTCAGTCTCTCTGTGTGACTCCAATTCCGAACCGGCACAACCGCAGGGATGAAAGTGGCATGAGATATGGTAATGATTCTATTGGCAAGATTCGGATTCTGATCGCGAATGTTCGCTGCTATTGTACGGCTTACGGCAACAATGGCATTCCAATAACGTCCGGAGTGAATAACATTTTCATAGTATTCAGCATCGTCTGCATGCACGATCCCCACTACAGAAACATTCCTGGGTACCTTTGGAACAACGCAGGCATGACGCCAATCATTGTTGGGTATGTAAACGCATGGCGCTGAATGCCCTAAATAGCGCACCATCGAACCCCATCGAGCGCCGAGTGACGCGTTGGATTCGACCGGAAGTCGATCCACTGGAACGTCATTCATGAGTTGCGGATCAGGTCCGGTTAACAGAATCCTGGACGGAATTCCCTTTTCATTCAATCCAGCCACAAGATTTTGGGAAAAGACCGCAATTCCTGAAACGTTCATCGTGGGCATCCCAACGATCACCTGAAAAGGCGGAACCGTCTTTCTCCATCCTGGTTTGCGACTCTCACCCATCAAGAACATGCTGCGCCGAAAATCATCCCAATCCCAATCGGAAAGAAAGTGTCCAATGCCTTTCACCTTCTTGTAGTACTTCACCGGGAAAATATTGATGTCATCAACCTTTCCAGGAGGACTTACCATGGCGCCTACCGGTCTCCTGTAAAGTCGAAATTTCGATTTCAGAAGAACCCGGCGAAAAAGTGTGTGATACTCGCGCACCATGTGATTAACATTAAATGGCCCCGATTCAATCGTTTGATAAGCGCTCCGAGACATCTTCTCCAATAAACCAGGATTTTGTTGCAGGCGTGTCAGGTGATCCGCAAATGCCTGAATATCTCCAACAGGTATGAGATATCCATTTGATTCATTCCGGATCAATTCCGGAATGCCGCTGTGGATATTCGTTACAACAGAAACGCATCCCCGTCCCATTGCTTCGAGCAATGCGTTTGGCATTCCTTCAAACTCGGAGGTCATCAGGAAAATATCCTGTTCCTCCAGAATCTTTAGCATTTCACCATGCGGCACTAAACCCAAAAACCGCAAGGTACCTTCTTCAATAAAACTCCGGCATTCATTCAAGAGTTGATCTTGCTGTTCGCCCGCTCCTGCAATCGTCATTTCGAATGGAATGCGGGCCTTGCGTAACGCTTCCAGGATGCGGGGCAAATCAAGGATTCTTTTCTGCCTTTGGATCAGCAGGCCATGATAGATTAATTTCAAAGGTCGCAGTTTTGAAAAATCCCGTTGAGGGTAATTCTGAGCAATCTCCACACCAATGGGTATGGTCACAATACGGTTTTTGACTGAAGGATTCACATTTGCGGTTTTCCGGGCGACCGTTTTGCTCACAGTGGCAACGGCATCCCAATAATTTCCAAGTCGCTGCACATGATCGTAGTGAAGAGGATCATCGCTGTGGACAACACCAACAACGGATACTCGTCTGGATAATCTTGGAGAAACACACGAATGACGCCAGTCGGCATTCGGAATATAAATGCAGGGAGCACGATCCTCAAGATATCGAATCTTGGCTCCCCAATGAGCTCCCCACTGTTCGTTCGGTTTTACAGGAAGAAACTCTACGGGAATATCGGAGGGAGTTGGCATTAGCGAATCGGCAATGGTGACCAGATTTGAATGTTGCTCGGTCAGCAAAACATGGGCATCGACCCCGATCTTTCTTAAGCCTCTGACCAGGTTTTCGGAAAAAATATTAACGCCGCTGAGAGTCCAAAAGCTGGACGCGACTACCACTTGAAACTTCATAGGAAGAGAGAGTTTAACGCAAAGATGCAAAGCGGCAAAGAAATAGGAATACTTTGTGCAAGGGATAGGACCATTTCTTGCTATTCCTATTCTCCAGGCCACAAAAGGTTGTCTGTACCATTTCCGCTGCCACCAGGCAATCCATCGGATCAAAGCTCAACTTCGATTGTTCGTAAATCGATTGTTGGACATTCGACATTCATCTCCTTAGAAGAAAGAAATTTCGATTATCGAGCCTGCCTTGGGTGTCTTTCCGTTAAGTGATGGTATTCTTATCACTTTGACTACAATGGCTCAATCCAGGCGATACTACTTCGATTTACTCTGGCATCTGGTGAGGCGCGATTTTAACCTGCGCTACAAAGGCTCGATTTTAGGCGCGCTGTGGCTTCTGGTAGTGCCACTGATGCAGCTCATGACGCTGGTCTTTGTATTCAAACGCGTGATTCCGCTGGAAATTGACGCTTATCCGGCATTTGTTTTTACTGCATTGTTGCCGTGGAGCTGGTTCAGCAGTTCGCTAACCACGGCAGGCGGTCTGTTTCTGAACAATCGTGATCTGATCAGGCGTCCGAATTTTCCACCTTTTTTCCTGATCATCGTCAGCACGTTTTCAAATCTTCTTCTTTATCTTGCAGTATTGCCACTGGTGTTTGTGATGCTTTTCGCGTACGGACATGACCTTTCCTGGACTATGATCCTTTTTCCCTTGCTGATACTGGTAGAAAGCACCTTGATTTTCGGGCTTGGTCTGATGATTGCAAGTTGGAATGTCTTCTACCGGGATGTCCAGCAAATCACAAGCGTGCTCTTAACTTTAATGTTCTGGATTACGCCTGTTTTTTACAGGCCACATGCGGTAGATCAAAGATATCAATTCCTGTTTGATATCAATCCGATGTCGGTGCTTATAAGGAGTTATCGCGATATATTGTTTTATGCGCGCCCGCCCGAATGGGGACCTTTGCTGTACACCGCCCTTTTCAGTTTAGCCGTCGCGATAATTGGATACACAATTTACGTTCGACAGCTGGATGATGTGTTTGATGCATTGTAATTCCAGGAGACGAAAATGTCCGTAGTTCTTGCAGCGGAATCAGTTTCAAAACAATTTCGCATTCATCATAGCCGTCCTCGCACATTAAGAGAATCGCTTGTCCGCAGAATGACAGGGCAACATGATCCTGGACGGAATCTCTGGGCGCTCAAAGATGTGAGCTTTGAAGTGTCCGGCGGCCAAACGCTGGGAGTGATCGGCCGCAATGGAGCAGGCAAAAGCACTTTGCTGCGTTTACTATGCGGCATTGGCCGGCCGACCTCGGGAGTAATTCACCGCAACGGAGAAGTGAGTGGACTTCTGGAATTGGGTTCCGGATTCCATCAACTGATGACAGGCAGGGAAAATATTCGAACCGCAGGACTACTCAGCGGACTCACCAGGAGGCAGGTGGAACGATTGGAAAAAGAGATGATCCAATTTGCCGAACTTGAAGATTTCATTGATGAGCCTGTCCGGACCTATTCCAGTGGAATGCAGTTGCGTTTGGCCTTTTCAGCCGCGATCCATATGAATCCGGATGTATTGATCATTGATGAAGTATTCGCCGTAGGAGATGAGAATTTTCGTCAAAAATGTCTGAGCCGGCTCGAACAATTTCGACGGGCCGGAAAGACGCTGATTCTGGCATCCCATGAATTGGGACAAATCGAAAAGACTTGCGATGAAGCCATCGTATTAGACGAAGGACAGTTAAAAATCCGTTCAAGAGCGGATCAAGCCGTAGAACTTTATCAGGAACTCCTTCGGAAGAGAGCGGAAGAGCGAGCCGCTGAATTTCCGGAGTCCGCAAAAACGGAACAGCCAGGACATGGCCGCAGGATTGGTACGCTCGAAGCATGCATCACGGCCGTGCGGTTTTATGACGAAAACGGAGTTGCCGTGCGAAGTGTTGAAAGCAATGCGGGTTTGACCTTTGAGATGGATGTGCAATCGGACAAACAACTCTCCGATTTTGCTCTTGCTGTGGCAATCTACAACGAAAGTGATATCAAATGTCTGGAAGCGAATATCCCTTCTGTCCGATCCATAGCGAATTCCTGGGACGGCAATACGAAATTCCAGTGCCGCATCCCCAGTTTACCGCTGTTGCCCGGTCACTATTACGCGAATGTCGGCATCTATCCCCCCGACTGGCACTGCATCTATGATTATCACTGGCAGATGCATTCATTCCGAATTGCAGGGACTGTGCCCAATGTTGCAGGGATTGTTGCTGTTCGTCCGGTGTGGAGTGTCAAAACCTAGCCTTCTCACTTTATCTTTTCAGGCATAGGGTCCAGCTTGTAAAACCCAGTACACAAAATACGTCACGGATACGATTACTACGATTGCTTCAAGAACTACGCGACGATTTTCTTGAAGGTTTTGGTGAAGGACTTTCAGCTCTGCAGCCATCAATATCAGAAGAATTGGAACGAGTGCCCAGGTACGTCGCGTAGCATAGAATCCCATCAAAGCAAAAAAGGGAAGCGCCACGATGAAATGCCAAAAACAGGCATGTCTCAAGTTCTTCAGTTGATGACGGTCCTCATCGCAGATTTTTAATCGAAACAGAAAGCGCATCAGCAAGCAACATACGAAGACGGCAGCGGGAAAAATGATGGTTGCTTCAAGCTTCAGCTTGAACATGGATAAATGTTCTCTTAACCTGAGCTGCAGGTTTATGAAGCCGCCATCATGCAGGGCGTCAAGAACCCACACGAATTCCCGAACACTCGAAATGGCTCCAGGGTTATAAGATCCTGTTTTGCTCACAACAAAACTAACCAATAGCAGAGTTGGCAGGCAGCACATCACAGAAAGCAGGATCGCTTGCGTCCACCTTCTGCTGAAAATGAGAATTAGAACGATTCCGGCTGCCGTAATAC
>JBKKAT010000773.1:0-4128 GCA_046714535.1 Acidobacteriota bacterium
TACAGGCATATAAGATATGATTAAGAAAATTGCAGACGAAAAGAAAGGAGGACCGGAGCCACCCAACGCGCAAACAACAACTGTAATAGACATTGAAAAATGAGGCCCCAACCCAGCAAAATGAAAACCAAACGATAACTCCGGTTACGATACCCTGACTACTAAAGAATCCAGCTTTGAACCACCACACTAAAACTCTGATAAACTCGGGATAACGCACGTCTGAAATGAAGAAAGCATTGGTTGTGCTCGGCCTGAGTGTATCCGTAGTCTTTGCCTTGTTTGTTTGGCCTACTCGATGGCGCTACGACCAGGTATTTCAGGGGCGTCTGCCGATTCGAACAGACCGTTTTACTGGAAAGGTTCAGCGTTTTGACATAAACAGGGGCTGGACCTGGATAGAGTCCAACTCATCGACCGGCGTCGATTCCATGAATGAATCCGTGGATGTACTTGCGCGATCCCTGCAAGAAACGAACGGTAAGAAAGAAGAGAAGGAACCACCATCTATTTTAAGGGACATTGCCGCCGCACAAGCGGCTCAGGAAAGGACAGATACTCCTTTTCAACTGCTTCAAACGGTTAAAGACGCCGGAACGCTACTGGCGAGCGTAACATTCCACGGAAAAAACCTTATCATGATTGACAATCTTGGAGATACGCGCTGGATTGATTGTAAGGTGAGTGCTGCATTATCCAGAGACGGTTTTGGCGATCTTGTTTGTAACCTCAAAAAAGACTACCTACAACTAGATGCGAAAGGTTCGATCATCGTTAACGTATCGGATTTCTCTGATCGTTGGAACAAGGCATTGGAGCCCGAAGACTTTCTAACCGGACGGGCACGATCAATAACAATCAAGTGTCAACAAGGCATCTGGACCGGTTCGATTCGTACACAGTAGGCCGTTCAGCATTGGCAAGAATCGGTGAAGGTTTTGAACTGAGTCTCTTGTGAATTCACTTTGTGGTGACTTTGCGGTTCTTTGCAGAAACAAGCCCAATTTTAGCCAATTCTAACCAAGTTCGGTTATAATGGTTTCCGTCGCTGAGGCGGACTTCTCGACGGTAACGCAACGGTCTCAAATAGGACTGAAAATCCTTGCGTCGGCGGTTCGATTCCGTCTCCCGGCACTTCATGCGGAGGTACGTTGGTGCGATTCGCTCTACTTACTTCATTACTCAGTCTTGGTCTAATGGTTAATCTTGTGTATTACGATGTGGCGGAATGTGCAGAATCTTTCCCCCCCAAAGTCGAGAGTTTTCGAACGGAGGCGAGTAAAGGTCCGGTTAAGGAGGAGACCTGTGAAAAACATGATGGCGATGTAATTTCGCTGCTTGATGTCGATGGCGATCCGAGCAAAAGCAACAAGAGCCTGCGAAAAGAGCCACAGTATGTGCTGGTCGCAAGAAGGGATGAAGATATAAAAATCATCCGTCACAAGAAATCTCAATCCGAATTTTACATGGTTGGGTTCCAGTTTATTAACAAAAAAAAATCGTACATAGAGGACAAGCGCTTCTCCGCTTGTATTTGGAAAATCAAAGACAAGAACGAATAACGCCGGCAACATCTAATTCCTCTTCCGGCAATCTGCTCTAATCCAACAAATGACGCGTGCGAAATTCTTCTTCCTTTGTTTGCTTCTTGCGATCGGATGCAGTGAATCAAAAAAAACGATCGACATTCCGATTGGATTTTATGGTCCGCTTAGCGGGAATATGGCTTCTTTCGGGAATACGGTTCTCAGAGGAATTGAACTGGGAATCGAAGACATCAATCGAACAGGTTTGAACGGAAAGCGAATAAAGTTATTTGTGGAAGATGACCGGGGAAACCCCGAAGAAGCACAGAGCGCGGTGAGCAGATTAATTACGCGAGACCGCGTCGTTGCCGTTTTGGGCGAGCCGTCATCTTCCGGCAGTTTGGCTGGCGCGACTGTTTGTCAACAGCATCGAATTCCCATGATCACACCCACGGCAACGAATATCAAAGTCACACAAAGCGGTGATTTCATTTTTCGTGTTTGTTGGATTGATCCTTTTCAAGGCGAAATCATGGCCCGATTTGCGATGGAACATCTGAAAGCAAAAACCGTTGGAGCGCTTTTTGATGTGGGCAGCGATTACTCAACCGGGCTTGCGCAGGTTTTCAAAACCACGGCGGAAAAAATGGGAGCGCAGACGATCGCGTGGGAGTCATTTTCGGCTGGTGATACGAATTTTTCAGCACAGTTGACGAATATTCAAAAAGCAAATCCTGACGCGCTTTTCCTGCCTGTTTATTACAACGAAACGGGTCTCATTTTGCGCCAGCTCCGCGCGGCCGGATCGAAGATTACGGTTCTAGGGGCGGATGGCTGGGATTCGCCCGAGCTCTGGGCTATCGGCGGCGATGCGCTCAATGGCTCTTACTTCGTGACGCATTTCTTACCGGCGGATCCGGCCCCTGCGGTACAACGTTTTGTTGCTGTTTTTGGAAAACGTTATCCGGGAAATCCATCCATGGGAGAAGCGCTCGGCTATGATGCGGTTCGATTGCTGGCCGATGCAATGATGCGATCTTCGTTTACCGAACCGGAGAAGATTCGCGATGCGCTCGCACAAACGAAAAATTTTGAGGGCGTAACTGGTAAGATTACGATGGATGAGAACCGGAACGCTCTCAAGCCGGCAATGCTCATAAAAATTGAAAACCAGAAGCCTCATCTTTTCGAAAAGCTGATGCCGTCAGGCGGGAAACAATGAAAGCAGTTGTATTAAAAGAGATCGGAAAAATCCATTTGGAAGAGACTCGGGAACCTGTGTTACAGGATTCCGGGGATGCGCTGGTTCGGGTAACGCTTGCAGGAATCTGCGGCTCCGACCTTCATATTGTGCAGGGGCGGGATCCCGGGATCCGCATGGACACGATTATGGGCCATGAATTCATCGGAATCGTCGAAGAAGCCGGGAGCGCCGTAGAGGGGCTCAAACCCGGTGATCGAGTGTTGTCCCCCTTTACAGTGAATTGCGGAGAATGCTTTTTCTGCAAACGGAACATACCGGCCCGCTGCGTCCGCTCCTTCTGTTTTGGTTTTGTGTCAGAAGAGGGAAACGGATTGGAAGGATCTCAGGCCGAACTTGTCCGCGTTCCCCTGGCATCTTCTACATTATTAGCATTGCCTGCGCAACGTAACGATGGTGCCGGGCTTGCGGACCAGGAAGCGCTTTTTCTCGGTGACATTTTTTCCACTGCGTATTCAACAGCCGAGGGAGGCTCCATTCAAAAGGATGATACTGTGGTCGTTGTCGGATGTGGCCCTGTCGGGCTACTCTGCATTCTTGCTGCAAAGTTATTTGAACCGGCCAACATTGTTGCCGTGGATTCCATAGAATATCGACTGGCCAAAGCGCGTGAGTTCGGGGCCATCACCGTGGATCCGAAACCGGAAAACGTATTGCAATTGGTTGAGGAGTTAACTGATGGAAGAGGAGCGGATGCTGTACTGGAAGCGGTCGGTCATCCTTCAGCGCTGGATTTAGCCATTCATGTTGTGCGCCCTGCCGGAGTCGTTTCTATCGCGGGCTACCACACCCAAAGTACGTACTCCCTTCCGATCCAAAAGGCGTACACAAAAAATTTGACGCTCAAAATCGGCCGGTGCAACGCCCGCAAATACATGCAAAAGCTCTTGCCTTTGATCCTGGACAATCGTGTTCCCCTCACAAGCATCATCACGCATACTCTGCCCCTTTCCGATGCGGTGCATGGTTATGATCTGTTTGGCAGGCGTGAGGACAATGCGATTAAAGTGTTGTTGAAACCGTAAGGAATTGCAGGCCAGAGGCCTGCGGACCATAAAGCCGGCGCTCCTTAATTTTGCAGAAGTTTTTGTGCTACTGCCCGTTCTTCTTGCATTTCCGGCGGTGCGTAACGCAAAAATTCTTGCAGGGCTGCTTTCGATTTCTCCCTGTCACCCATGCGGTGGTACGCAACACCGATGTTGTACAGAATCCATTTTTCATTTGGTTGCATCTTGAGTGCCTGTTCTAACAGAAGCAACGCTTCTTCCGTTCTTCAAATCAATTCCAGCAATTTCGCTTTTTGATATAATCACGGAATAAAATGAAATATCAAGCTCGAGT